>NZ_JBXAFO010000015.1:0-165148 GCF_058793255.1 Rhodococcus sp. MPR-R1B | reverse complement strand
GCCCACCACCACCACCGAGGCACCGTTCACAACACCCAACACCGACAGCTGCCCGTTCACGAGTAGCCCGGCGCCGGCGATCGATCTCTCCGAAGCACCCGCGCCCGGATCCACGGCCCCGACTGCTGTCCCGATTCCGGAAAGCCCTGTCGGTGGAGACAAGCTCGGCGAGTGTGGCGTCGTACTTCCTGACGGCGCTCCCCCGCTCCCGGCCGACATCGCGGCATCCGGATGGGTACTCGCGGACGCCGAAACCGGTGAGGTCCTCGCCGCGAAAGATCCGCACGGTCGCTACCGACCGGCCAGCACCATCAAGATGCTGTTGGCTCTCGTCGCGCTCGACGAACTCGATCTCGACACCGAAATCACCGCAACTGCCGAAGACGCGGACGCTGAAGGTAGCGCTGTCGGCATCGGCAAGGGCGGCAAGTACACCAACCGGCAACTGATGCAGGGTCTGGTCATGGCGTCGGGAAACGATGCCGCGCACGCTCTTGCCCGCCAACTCGGCGGTGACGCTGCAGCCGTGTCGAAAATGAACGCGCTCGCGGCCGAACTCGGCGCCCTCGACACCCGCACGGCAACTCCATCCGGACTCGACGGCCCAGGGATGAGCAGCTCACCGTACGACCTGGCCGTAATCTTCCATACAGCCCTCCAGAATCCGACGTTTGCCGGACTGATCCATACCGAAACCGTCGAGTTTCCCGGCTTCCCCAAAGATCCGACGATTCCTGACGATCAGGACCGCCCCGGATTCACTCTCGCGAACGACAATCAGTTGCTCTACAACTACGACGGCGCATTGGGCGGCAAGACCGGCTTCACCGACGACGCCCGCCACACGTACGTCGGTGCTGCGGAGCGCAACGGCCGGAAACTACTGGTGACATTGATGGGCGGCGAAGCCAAGCCGATCCGTCCGTGGGAGCAGGCTGCCCGTCTACTCGACTACGGATATGCCCTCCCCGCGAGCACAACCGTCGGCTCGTTGACGGACCGATCGACCGACGATGCCACGCCCGATGTCACTCGCACACCGTCTGCCGCTGCACCAGGCTCGATTTCGGCAGCACCCACCGCTACCGACACCGAGTCGGACACCACTGACCGCATCCTCATCGGTGCTGTCGGCGGAGTTGTGGTGATCGCGCTGGTGGCGGGAGCCGTTGCCCTGAACCGTCGAAGGCGCTAGCGCGGCCGACGGCGCATGAAGCCCGAAAGACCCAGGCCGGCAACCGCACCCGTGGCGATCAACGCAGCCACGCGAGACGGTGAAGCTCCGTCACTGACAACGATTCGCGGCGAGATCACGGCCGGATCCGGCGGCGGAACGAAGGCGAGAGCCATACTTTCCTTTGTCGTCGCCGCCCACGCCGTGCAGAACAGCAGCATCCTCGACGCAGTGAACACGAACACGAGCAAACCGATGATCGGGCCGAATGCCACGCCCGCCGGGCCACTGGTGACGGCCGCGAGGTAGATCGCACCTACCTGCTTGAAGATTTCGAACACGACCGCGGCGATAAGCGCTGCCTGCGCGGCGCTGCGCAGCGTGACAGGCTCGCGCGGTAGCCGGGCAATCACCCACAGGAACACCGCCCACGTCGCCAGGAGTGAGAGCAACAGTGAAACGACTCTGAGCCCCACGCCGACACCGGTGATGTTCTCGAGGTTGAGCCATTTCACGATCTGAGTCGCAACCGGCCCGCTGCTCAGCGCCGACATTCCCAGTGAGACGACCATGGCGAGAGCCAGACCGATGAGGGCCCCTGCGTCACCGAGTTTGGTACGAACGAAACCCTTCGGCTCGCGCTTGCTCTCCCACATCGCCGTCAGCGCGTCGCGAACATTTGCCATCCAACCGAGACCCGCGTACGCGGCACCCAGGAGACCGAAGATTCCGACGCTCGCGCGCGAGTCGATAGCCGAATCGATCAGCGTGTTGATGGTGTCACCCAAGCTGCCCGGAATGCTCTTGGTGATCTGCTCCTGAATCGACTCCAGGTACTCGGGATGCCCGGCCAATACGAAACCGGCCACTGCAAACGCGACCATCATGATCGGAATCAATGCGAGAACACTGAAGTACGTGATTCCCGCAGCGTAGTAATCGCCCTTTTGCTCTTGGAAACGTCCTGCGGCGCGAACCAGATGATCGAGCCAGGGTCGCGCTGCTCGTTGCTTCTCGAGAAAGCTCGGTGCGTCGTCGTCCGTGTCAGCCATTGCCGTCCCCCTCATGTTCGGTCAGGCGTCGTGAGTCCGAATTCGCGTAAGTCAGCCCTTCGGTGCCAGGAATCCGACCTTGTCATAGACAGCGGCGAGAGTGCGTGAAGACACCTCACGGGCGCGGTGCGCTCCAGCCGCGATGATGCGATCCAGCTCTGCCTCGTCGGCAAGGTAACCGTCGACCTTCGCCTTGAGTGGGGTGACGAACTCGGTCAGCACGTCAGCGGTATCGGTCTTGAGGTCGCCGTACCCCTTGCCCTCGTAACCGGCCACCAGAGTCTCGATCGGCACTCCCGAGAGAGCCGACTGAATGGTGAGCAGGTTGCTGACGCCCGGCTTGGCCTGCGGGTCGAAACGAATCTCGCGCTCGTTGTCGGTGACGGCCGACTTGATCTTCTTTGCCGACACCTTCGGATCGTCGAGCAGATTGATCAGTCCGGCCGCACTGGCGGCGGACTTGCTCATCTTCGCGGTCGGATCCTGCAGGTCGTAGATCTTTGCCGTGCCCTTGATGATCTGCGGCTCGGGAACAACGAACGCCTTGCCGTAGCGGGTGTTGAACCGGCCGGCCAGATCGCGTGCGAGTTCGAGGTGCTGACGCTGATCCTCACCCACCGGAACTCGCTGCGGGCGGTACAGAAGGATGTCCGCGGCCATCAGAACCGGATACGTGAACAAACCGACACTGGCGTTGTCGCTGCCTTGCTTGGCGGACTTGTCCTTGAACTGCGTCATACGGCTGGCTTCACCGAAACCGGTGATGCAGTTCAGGACCCACGCCAACTGTGCGTGCTCGGGAACCTGACTCTGTACGAACAGCGTCGCCCGATCCGGATCGATCCCCACCGCAAGGAGCTGAGCCACCGCAACCTTGGTGCGACGACGCAATTCCTTCGGGTCCTGCGTCACCGTGATGGCATGAAGATCCGGAATGAAGTAGAAAGCGTCGAAATCGTCCTGCAACGGAACCCACTGCTGCAGCGCACCCAGGTAGTTGCCGAGGTGGAAAGAATCCGACGTCGGCTGGATTCCGGAAAGCACGCGAGGCTTTGCGGTGGGCTTCTGTTCTGCAGGGGTCGACATGGTTCCGATCTTTTCACGAGTGGAAATCAGTGCAGTGGCGTGGTGCCCGGGTAGTCGAGTTCGACGAGGTCTTCACCGTGGGCGGTGAGGTCCTCCGCACCGAACTGGTAGACGGTCCGGAAAACGACGGGTTCCCATTCTTCGGTGTAGAAGTCCATCGTTTCGCGGAACCACTCCAACTGATCCTGTTGCTCGGACAGTAGAGAACCCGCACCTCGGATCACAACTACATATCCGGCGCCAAGTCCGAGTACGCCGTCGAGATCGCGCATGACATCGTCGAAAGCGTCTTTGTTGCGCCCGAAGTGGGACGGAAACTGGAAGGCTGCCGCGAACTCGTCGAAGACCTGCGCCGTTGTTCGCATGTTCTCTCCGCGAACCACCCGAACGACAAAATTCTCGCCACGAAGTTCACGTGCAAGATCATCCGCAACGGCCGGGTCGCTCTGCAGGCTCACCGAAGCCACATCCGAAGACGGATCCAGCCACTGCGCCACGCTGACCGTAGACGAGTCCGACATCAGCGAATCCTCACAAACGTGTCGTAGTGATCGAGGGTGTACCACGCCGAACCGTCGTTACCGGTGACGATTCGCTCGGCATCACGACCTTGGCCGTTTTTCTTCGCGTTGACGTCCCATTCCTGATAGACGACACGTCCGCCACCGGCACCGACAGCGGGCAGACGCCCTTCGCTGTTGCGGAAGGTGATGCCGCCCTTGGTGCCCGGCGCATTGGCGGAATCCGGCCACCTCCCGGCGTCGATCTCGACCAGCGTGGCGAGCACTCGCGCCGGCGCATCGGTGCTTGTCTGCTGCGTTGGCTTGGCAGCGGAATTCGAGGACGCGGAACTCGACGGCGCAGCCTTGGTGGTGGCGCCGGGCTTGGCTTGAACACTCGAGGACTGAACGCTCGAGGACTTCGTACCCGACGACGCCGAACTGTCGGAGTCACGTGAAGAAAGGGTGACCGCCAGTACGAGCGCAACCACCGCCACCACGACGGTGATGATGGCGTTGCGCGTCTTTGCGCTCGGCATTTTCAGACCTTCAGACATGCGCGTCCCTACCGGTACGAGACAGTGACAGGTGCGTGATCCGACCAACGGAGGTCGTAGGACTCAGCGCGTTCCACGAGCGCAACCTTGGCCCGCTCGGCGTATCCGCGGGTGGCAACCTGGTAGTCGATACGCCAACCCGAATCGTTGTCGAATGCCTTGCCGCGGTACGACCACCACGAGTACGGACCGTCGACACCCGGATGGAGGGTGCGGAAGACATCGACCCACGCGGAATCTTCGGCGAACAGCAGATCCATCCAGGCGCGCTCCTCGGGGAGGAATCCCGAAGACTTCTTGTTGGTCTTCCAGTTCTTGAGGTCGAGTTCGGTGTGCGCGATGTTCCAATCGCCGCTGACCACCACGTGACGATCGGCAGCCTCGGCCGCCGCAGCGGTGGTAGCGAGGTGAACTGCGAAGGACGCCATGAACCGCTCCTTCTCCTCCTGCTTCGGCGTGAGCGCCTCACCGGAGGGCAGGTACAGGCTCGCGACGGTCAGATCCGCGAAGTCGGCTTCGATGTATCGACCGGCGTCGAGAAACTCGTCGTCGCCGTGACCGATCCGCACCGCGTCAGGTTCCGTGCGTGAAAGCACAGCGACTCCGTTGCGTCCCTTCGCGGACGGCTCGGCGGAGACGAGGAACCATCCGTTGCCGAGCGCTGGTTCGAGAGTCTCGCGAAGCTGATCGTCCGACGCACGCGTTTCCTGAAGGCAGATGAAATCCGCCGACGTCTTCTCCAGCCAGTCGAGCATGCCCTTGCGGGCAGCTGCTCGAACGCCGTTAACGTTCACGGACGTGATGGTGTGGGGCGCAAGAATGTGGGAGTCAGCAGTTTGTGGCACGGCAAGCACCGTAGCCGATTCCACCGACGCGGATGGGCGCCCAGGTCAGCGCACGGCCCTACGCTGCAGAATCACCGCAACCGCCAGCACGACGAGACCCGCGACGGCAAGCAACGACCCAACCGCTGCCGGTGCGGTATACCCGTAACCGGCAGCGATGACGACGCCGCCGATCCACGCTCCGAAGGCATTGGCGATGTTCAGCGCGGCGTGATTGAGAGACGCCGCCAAGGTCTGAGCATCCTCGGCGACATCCATCAACCGTGTTTGAAGGCCAGGAACCATCGAGGACCCGGCAAGCCCGATGAGGAAGACGAAGACAAGCGCCGTGTACGGATTGCGCACAGCGATCACGAAGACCGCGAGGATCACCACGAGGGATCCCATCGACAGGAACAAACCCTTCATCAGTGCGCGATCCGCGAGGTATCCACCGACGAAGTTGCCGGCCACCATGCCCAGTCCGTACAGCATGAGCGCCAGAGGAATGAACGAAGCACCGAGACCGGACACGTCGGTGAGCGTCGTACTGATGTAGGTGTAGACGGCGAACATCCCGCCGAATCCGACCATTCCCACGATCAGGGTCATCCACACCTGAACGCGGCCCAGTGCCCCGAGTTCGGTGATCGGATTCGTCACCGGCATACCGTCCAACCGCGGAATCCAGACGAACAGCGAAGCAACCGTTGCCACTCCGATCACAGCCACCAAGGCGAAGGCGCTGCGCCAGCCGAGTGCCTGGCCGATCCAGGCCGCGACCGGCACCCCGATCACATTGGCCACGGACAGACCCATCATCACCATCGCCACGGCCTTCGCGCGTTTGCCTGGTTCGGCCAAATGAGCGGCGACCAGTGCGGCGACTCCGAAGTACGCGCCGTGCGGCAATCCAGCGACGAATCGAGCCATCATCAGCGTCGTGTACGAGGGCGCAAAGACCGAAGCGGCATTGCCGACGGTGAATGCGACCATGAGTGCGATCAACAGGGTGCGGCGCGGTACCCGTGCGGTGAGTGCAGCGATCAGCGGAGCACCGACGACAACCCCGAGCGCGTACGCCGAGATCACGTGACCCGCGATGGGTTCCGAGACGCCGAGCCCGGATGCCATTTCCGGGAGCAATCCCATGGCGACGAACTCGGTTGTGCCGATACCGAAACCGCCGAGGGCAAGAGCGAGCATCGCTGGACCTCTGGCGGAACGAACCCCGGGTGTCGAGGTGTCAGAACGAGAGAGGGTAGACGAAGTCACTGATCAATTGTGGTCTCACACCTGGTTGAACTTCCAAGTGAGAGCGGGTGAGTTCACTCACGTGAGACCGCGAACACAAATGGGACGCCCGGTTTCCCGGACGTCCCATCAGAAGGTGAAACAGTGAATCTACTTCGCGGCCATGGCCTTCTGCAGGTTCACGTCGAGTGCACCGAGGAACTCCTCGGTGGTCAGGTAGCCCTGATCGCCGCCGACCAGCATCGAGAGGTCCTTGGTCATCTGGCCGCTTTCGACGGTCTTGATGACAACGTCTTCGAGCGCCTGCGCGAAGCCGATGACCTCAGGGGTGCTGTCGAGCTTGCCACGATGCTCGAGTCCGCGGGTCCACGCGAAGATGGACGCGATCGGGTTGGTCGAGGTGGGCTTGCCCTGCTGGTGCTGACGGTAGTGACGCGTCACGGTGCCGTGAGCAGCCTCTGCCTCACAGGTCCTTCCGTCCGGTGTCAGCAGAACCGACGTCATGAGGCCGAGCGAGCCGAAGCCCTGGGCCACGGTGTCGGACTGGACGTCGCCGTCGTAGTTCTTGCATGCCCAGACGTATCCACCCTCCCACTTGAGTGCGGAAGCGACCATGTCGTCGATGAGGCGGTGCTCGTAGGTCAGACCTGCGGCATCGAACTCAGCCTTGAACTCGGTCTCGTAGACGTGCTGGAAGATGTCCTTGAAGGCACCGTCGTACGCCTTGAGAATGGTGTTCTTGGTGGACAGGTACACCGGGTAGTTCTGCTGCAGTCCGTAGGTGAGCGACGCGCGAGCGAAGTCACGGATGGACGTGGTGAAGTTGTACTGCCCCTGGACGACGCCGCCCTCTTCGGGGAAGTTGACCAGTTCGTGCTCGATCGGTGCGCTGCCGTCCTCAGGCGTGTAGGTGATCATCACCTTGCCGGGGCCGGGGACCTTGAAGTCTGTGGCGCGGTACTGGTCGCCGAATGCGTGACGGCCGATGATGATCGGCTTGGTCCAGCCCGGAACGAGTCGCGGAACGTTGGAGATGATGATCGGTGCGCGGAAGATCGTGCCGCCGAGAATGTTGCGGATCGTTCCGTTCGGGGAACGCCACATCTTCTTGAGACCGAATTCCTCGACACGTGCCTCGTCCGGCGTAATCGTGGCGCATTTGACGCCGACGCCGTGCTTCTGGATCGCGTGCGCTGCGTCGATGGTGACCTGGTCGTCGGTCTCGTCGCGGTACTCGATACCGAGGTCGTAGTACTCGAGGTTCACATCGAGATACGGATGGATCAACTTGTCTTTGATGAACTGCCAGATAATGCGCGTCATCTCATCGCCGTCGAGTTCGACGACGGTGCCCTCAACCTTGATTTTGGACATGGGTGCTTCGCGTCCTCCTAGGAAGTTTCCCTGGTTACACGGTTGCGGTCACACTTTGTGAGTGGGTCCGCGAACGGTTCGATTATCAAACCTAGACGGTGTGGACTGATCTCGGGAGATGAGTCCCAAACAAGACAAGCGTACTGCTAACCCGTGAGGCCGCAACCGGCAGGTCCACCCATCGGTCTCTACTCGCGAGTAACTTTTGCCTGCTAGTGGGCTGCGTCGCTCTGTCTCGCGTGCGGTTGCGGCTCACAATTCGCCCCGCGTCAGGACTGCGCTCACTTCCCGGTAGAATCCGACTTGGTCATGAGTGCCAGCGTCAAGCCCCGGCTCGCTGGACGGCAACCCTCCAACCGCGGTGGGGTGCCCCGGGTGATGACCAGGTTTCCCGACGTGGATCTGCTCACGCAGTTCCACCGCAATTCGGGTGACAAGCGCGGGTCCGACAGGGACGGACCCCAGACCGGGCCGAGCCCCACGGAGGTAACTCAGTATGTGTCGCACTTGTAGATAGACCCCAGCACGGGGCGGCGATCCTTCGCCCCCGTCCGACATCTATCCGTCAGACCACTGGAGTGAACAAATCATGACCGACAACACAGCCGACGGCGCAGCAACTTCTGATCCGACCGCGAACTGGTCGTTCGAGACCAAGCAGGTGCACGCCGGGCAGACAGCGGACACCGCCACCAATGCGCGCGCTCTGCCGATCTACCAGACCACCAGCTACGTTTTCGACAGCACCGATCACGCTGCGGCACTGTTCGGCCTCGCCGAGCCTGGCAACATCTACACGCGGATCATGAATCCCACACAGGACGCCGTCGAGCAGCGCATCGCCGCCCTCGAAGGCGGAGTCGCCGCACTCCTCCTCTCCTCGGGTCAGGCTGCCGAAACCATCGCGATCCTCAACATTGCCGAAGCCGGCGACCACATCGTCTCGAGCCCGTACCTGTACGGCGGCACGTACAACCTCTTGCATTACACCCTTCGCAAGCTGGGCATCGAAGTCACCTTCGTCGAGGATCCCGACGATCTCGAGCAGTGGCGCGAAGCCATTCGCCCGAACACGAAGGCGTTCTACGGCGAGACGATCGCCAATCCCAAGAACCACATCCTCGACCTCCCCGGCATCTCGTCGCTGGCCCACGAGAACGGTCTTCCGTTGATCGTGGACAACACAGTCGCGACGCCGTACCTGCTCCGCCCACTCGAACACGGCGCCGACATCGTCGTTCACTCGGCCACCAAATACCTTGGCGGACACGGCACCGCGATCGCCGGCGTGATCGTCGACGGCGGCACCTTCGATTGGACGCAGGGTCGCCACACGAACTTCACGACGCCTGATCCCAGCTACCACGGCGTCACCTTCGCAGACCTCGGCGCGCCGGCGTTTGCACTCAAGGCGCGCGTCCAACTGCTGCGCGATCTCGGCTCCGCCGTGGCGCCGTTCAACGCGTTCCTCATCGCGCAGGGCATCGAAACCTTGAGCCTGCGCATCGAGCGTCACGTGTCCAATGCACAGAAGGTCGCCGAATTCCTCGACGGCCACGGCGAGGTGGCCTCCGTTTCCTACGCGGGACTCCCCTCCTCGCCATGGTTCGAACGCGGAAAGCAGCTGACGCCCAAGGGAACCGGCGCCATCGTCACCTTCGAGCTGCCCGGAGGTATCGATGCGGGCAAGACGTTCGTCAACGCTCTGACGCTGCACAGCCACGTCGCCAACATCGGCGACGTTCGCTCACTCGTCATCCACCCCGCCTCGACGACACACTCGCAGCTCACCCCCGAAGAGCAGCTCGCCTCCGGTGTCACACCCGGACTCGTTCGCCTCGCGGTCGGTATCGAAGGAATCGACGACATCATCGCCGATATCACCGTCGGCCTGGCTGCGGTGGCAAACTCGTGACCGTGAACGAATTGGAGCCCAGGATCGACCTCCTTCCCCCGCCCGACGGCCAGGTGGGGTTCGTCGACATCGGCGCCCTGGAACTCGAGAGCGGCGCGGTACTCCCCTCGGTTTCGCTCGCCGTTCAGCGGTGGGGTGAGCTGTCCCCGAACCGCGACAACGTCGTACTCGTCGAGCACGCACTGACCGGAGACTCACACGTCACCGGACCGATCTCCGCAAATCAGCCCTCCCCCGGTTGGTGGAACGGGATGGTCGGCGCCGGCGAACCGATCGACACCGGCGAATGGTGCGTCATCGCAACCAATGTCCTCGGTGGTTGTCGCGGCACGACCGGTCCCAGTTCGCTGGCCGACGACGGCAAGCCGTGGGGCAGCAGGTTCCCGGAGATCTCCATCCGGGATCAGATCGCGGCGGAGAAGAAGCTCGTCGATCTCCTCGGGATAGACCAGTTGGCCTCGGTAGTCGGCGGATCCATGGGCGGCATGCGCACCCTCGAATGGGCAGTTACCTACCCGGACAGCATTCGCTCCGCGTTGGTTCTCGCAACCGGTTCACGGGCCACCGCAGATCAGATCGGCACCCAGACGACGCAGATCGCTGCCATCGTCTCCGATCCGGATTGGCAGGGCGGTGACTACCACGGAACGGGGCGGGTACCTCGCGCCGGACTCGGCATCGCCCGTCGCATCGCGCACCTGACGTACCGCACCGAGTCCGAACTGGATGCGCGCTTCGAGAACTCCGCTCAGAACGACGAAAATCCTTGGAACGGTGGACGATACGCCGTCCAGAGTTACCTGGAACATCAGGCAGACAAGCTGGTCGACCGCTTCGACCCGAGCACGTACGTCCTCCTGACCGAGGCCATGAACCGGCACGACATCGGTCGTGGACGCGGCGGCGTTGCAGCGGCGTTGGCATCGATCACGGCGCCGGTCGTCGTGGGCGGCGTGGACTCGGATCGGCTGTATCCCCTTCGTTTGCAGGAGGAGATCGCGGACGGCATTTCGACGTGCACTGGCCTCGAGATACTCAAGTCCAGAGACGGCCATGACGGCTTCCTGACGGAGGCGGACGCTGTCGCCGGACTGCTTCGCCGAACGATGGAGTTCGCACGCACGGCCCGCTGATCCGGCACAGAAGCACAATTTCAGGATCCGTCAATGTCGGGAAAACCACAGCTGATCTGCAGGTTTTCCCGACATTTTCATTGGCGTCCCTGAGCCGGCGCGGCTAGCATCGGCGAACGTGAATCAGCCATGCTCGACGCGCCTGCAGGCTACGTACATTCCCGAGCACATGTCCTTCGCGTTCTGGGGTGACACAGATCCGGCAGCGCGTCTGTCGGCGCTGGGGATGCCGACGGGATCGCCGGGCATCTGCCGGCTGGCGATCCCGGTCGACGAGTCGATCACAGCGACCGATGTCGAAGCGCAACTGCTCGACCTCGCCACCGCGATCGACGCCTTGCACACCCTCGATGCACGTCGCGACGACCTCGGACCGTCGTTGCTCGCATGGAAGCGCGTCATCGACACCGGCGCACATGACATTCCGACTGCAGCGCATGCCGCGATCGAGCGCGACGACACGAGAATCAGAAGCGCCCGGTCGACGGTGCAATTGTTCACGGAAGCGCGCGCAGCCGTGGAGAGTCTTCGCCGAGCAAAGATTCAGGCGACATTGCGCCCGTATCAAGTGCACGGAGTTGCCTGGCTGACTGCACTGGCGGGTTCGGGCGGTGGAATCCTCGCCGACGAGATGGGTTTGGGCAAGACACTGCAAGCGATTTCGATGATCGCGATCCGCGCCGACGACGGTCCGCACCTGGTTGTGTGTCCCACCTCGGTGATAGGAAACTGGCGCCGCGAGATCGAGCGATTCGCTCCGCATCTGCCACTGCACGTTCATCACGGGACTGCTCGCACACTTCCCACTCGTGTTCCTGCCGGCGCCACGGTGCTGACCAGCTACAGCGTCTTGCGTTCCGACGCAGCACAATTGGCCCCGATCCATTGGAGTTCAGTGGTCTTCGACGAGGCACAGCAGATCAAGAACCCCTCTTCGCTGGCAGCGAAAGCCGCAATGCAGTTGTCGGCCGACGTCAAGGTAGCGATGACCGGCACGCCGGTGGAGAACCGTCTCGAAGAATTGTGGTCGCTCTTTCGCGTCGCCAATCCCGAAGTCCTCGGAACTCGCGCACGGTTTCGTCAACGCTTTGCCGTACCGATCGAATCCGGTCGATCGGCCACCGCGGCGACCAGGCTTGCCGCGGTCATCGATCCGTTCATTCTGCGCAGAACCAAAGACACAGTGGCCAAGGATCTTCCGCCCAAGCAATTTTCCACCGTCTCGTGCACTCTGACGTCGGAACAGGCGCGCATCTATCGGTCTGCAGTTGCAGATGCTTTCGACACCGGTTTGGGTACGGGAATTGCCCGGCGCGGCAATATCCTCGCGCTGCTGACCACCCTCAAGCAGGTATGCAATCATCCGGCGCAGGTCACCGGCGATACGGATGACCTCTACGGAAGATCCGGAAAGCTCGACCGCGCAACGGAAATGATCGCCGAGATCGTCGACGACGGCGATCGCGCGCTGATATTCACGCAGTACCGGACGATGGGCGAGATGCTCTCACGGCACCTGGGCTCCGAGTTGGGAATCGGCGCAATCCCCTTCCTTCACGGCGGCCTGAACACCGACAAGCGCGACGCGATGGTCGACGCATTCCAGAACGACACGGATTCACCACCGGTTCTGATTCTGAGCTTGCGCGCCGCCGGCTTCGGCCTCAACCTCACGCGAGCAAGTCACGTCGTGCACTACGACCGGTGGTGGAACCCAGCCGTCGAGGACCAAGCAACCGACCGGGCACACCGCATCGGCCAGAAGCGCACCGTCAACGTCCACACCTTGGTGACGGGCGGTACCGTCGAGGATCACATCGCAGCGATGCACGAGTCCAAACGAGCTGTGGCCGATGCTGTTTCCGGGAACGTCGAGGCCGCCCTGGCCGATCTACCCGACACCGAACTGCGTGAACTCCTCGAACTCGACGGCGCGGTGATCATCTGATGGCCAACGAATTCGGTGTCACCGCTTGGGGTCGAGCATGGCTGCGCACGGTGGAGCGGACCGCGGCATCCGGTCCGAACCCGTCCCTGCCGACGGCTCGTACCCTCGCACGCAACGGTTCCGTGGAGTTCACCGTGGTCTCATCGGGGACCGTCGTCGCGGAGGTGAGCACCAAAGCAAAAACCTCGTCGGTGACAATTTCTGTCCCGCTCTGGACCAAATCCGAAATCGCCGCAGTGAAGAGCCTTCTCCGTTCGGCGGGAAAGGCCAACAGATCCGTCTCCACCGGCGAACTGCCGGACAGCATCGTCACCGAACTGCAGGCTCGAAATATCGCAGTAGCCGTTGATCTTTCGGAGTGCACTGCCAGCTGCGACTGCTCAGGTCGACGCTCGCCGTGCGTTCACCATCTCGCCGCGATCTACGCCCTGGCCGGGCGAATCGACGAGGAACCTGCACTTGCGGTGACGCTGCGAAGTGCACCGGTCAAGGCCGGAAAGAAGTCGACATCCACAGATTCACCGGAGTGGATCCCCGTGAGTGATATCGACATTCGCTCGTTCTACGGGGACTGATCTTCTCAGTCGGTGCCGAGCGGATCGATGGTCAGGGCGAGCGTCGCGATCAACACACCCATCACACCCATCGCCGCAGTGTCGAAGACCCTTCCGCGCACCGCGAGCAACCCCACACGATTCTCGGGAACGAACCACCGAGCGGCAGCTCCGATGATGACGGCAACACCGAAGACGAGGGCGCCGCGACGCCACCGGTCGGCCAGCACGAGAACCACGGCCGCCGCGATCACGGCGAGGACCGCGAGCATGGGCAGATTCTTCTTCGCGAGGCCGACCAGTGAGGACATCGGACTCAGACTCCGGCCAGAACCCGCTCGGCGCGCTCGACCACGTTGGTGATCAGGAACGCGCGGGTCAGCGGTCCGACACCACCGGGATTGGGTGAGACGAAGCCGGCGACCTCGTTCACGTCGGCTGCCACGTCGCCGCGCAGGCCGTCGTCGGTGCGACTGACGCCGACGTCGAGGACCGCTGCTCCGGGCTTGACCATGTCTGCGGTGATGAGGCCGGGAACGCCGGCGGCAGCGACGATGATGTCGGCGCGGCGAACCTCGGCCGCGAGATCGCGGGTACCGGTGTGGCAGAGCGTGACCGTCGCGTTCTCGCTACGACGCGTCAGCAGCAATCCGATCGGACGACCGACCGTGACGCCGCGTCCGACAACCACCACGTGTGCACCGGCAATCGGGACCTCGTAGCGACGCAGAAGGTGGAGGATTCCACGTGGGGTGCACGGCAGCGGGGCTTCCTTGCCCAACACCAGTCGACCGAGGTTGACCGGATGCAAGCCGTCGGCATCCTTGTCGGGGTCGATACGCTCGAGGGCCGCGTTCTCGTCGAGGCGCTTGGGGAGCGGCAACTGCACGATGTAGCCGGTGCACTCGGGATTGGCATTGAGCTCGTCGATCGTCGCGTTGAGCTGTTCCTGCGTGATGTCGGCAGGCAGGTCGCGTCGCAAAGAATTGATACCGACCTTGGCGCAGTCGTTGTGCTTGCCGCGCACGTAAGCCGCGGATCCCGGGTCGTCGCCCACCAGGATGGTGCCCAAGCCGGGTGTGATGCCCTCTGCCTTCAGAGCGCTCACCCGCACCTTCAGGTCTTCGAAGATTTCGTCGCGGGTAGCTTTGCCGTCGAGGATCGTTGCAGTCACGGCGACCATTGTTCCAGGTTAGGGTCGATGAGTGACAACGGCTCCGGAACTACGCGGCCCGAGGGTGCTCCTCTCCCCCGTCGCGCCCGATCATCACGCCCGTCTGCGGGCAATTCACCTGCACCCGGACGTCGTGCACTGGTGGCAAAATCCCGACGACGACTGGCCTGCAGCGCCGGAGGCCGGCACCACGCGCTACAGCATCTTCTACGGCGACCACCTGATCGGCTTCATCCAGTGGTATGAGGCGGAGGACAATCCCGACTTCCGCCACGCCGGGCTCGACTTGTTCCTCGATCCCGACTTTCACAGCCAAGGGTTCGGTCGCGAATCGATTCGGGTGCTGTGTGCCCACCTGATCGACGACCTCGCATTCCACCGTCTGGTCATCGACCCGGAAGTCGACAACTCCGTCGCCATCGCTTGCTACCGATCGGTGGGGTTCAAAGACGTCGGGGTGATGCGCGAGTATTCGCGAGATCGCCATGGTGTGTGGAAGGACGGACTGCTGATGGATCTGCTCGCACGGGAATTCATCCGCTGATCACAAGGTACGACCCGAAGGGACAGTCATCATGTTGCTGGACAAGGAATTCACGGCCACCTTGCAGAAGAGTGACGCCAAGGGTGGGTGGACTTATGTGATCTGGCCGGAGTCCGCCGAGTTCTTCGGCACCCGCGGCCTGGTCAAGGTACGCGGGACGATCGACGGACATCCGTTCCAGAGTTCGTTCATGGCGTTGGGAGACGGTAACCACAAGCTGCCGGTCAAAGCCGATCTTCGCAAAGCCATCGGCAAGGAGACCGGCGAGCTGGTGACGGTGCGCCTCGAGGAGCGCTTGGAGAGCTAGGCGCTGCTACTTCATGTCGACGACAAGACCGTGCGCCGACGCGTACGCCACCGCCTGCATCAACTCGATCTGCGCGTTTCCGACGGACGCGGACGTCCACAGGCTCGGATCGATCCGCGCACCGCGCAGATCTGCACCTTCGAGTTTGAGTCCACCCGTACGAGCACCGGACAGATCCGCCGACGCCAGCACCGCGCCCCGCATGTCGGCCCGAACCAGGTTCGCTTCACGGAATCGGCATGAGGTGAAGTCGATCTTCCTCAGGTCCGCCCCACCGAGTGAGGTCAACGAGAAGTCGACTTCGTCGAGCGTCAACGGCCGGATGCGGCAACCGTCGAACGTCGACCCGAGCAGACTGCAGTTTCGGAACGTGCTGTGCCACAGGCTGGTCCGAGCAAAATTGCACGAGCGAAACGCAGTTCCCGTGTGCACGGACTCCCCCAGATCGGTGCCGGTGAAATCACAGTCCGTGAACACCACCGACTCCGTCGTGAGTCCCGTGAGATCGGCATCTCGGAAATTGCAATTGGTGAAAGTGCGCTGACGCCACTTCTGCCCGGCCAGCCGCGCGTCTGAATAATCTTCGCCGACGACATCGTCGGATTCTTCGGGGAGCATGCCGTCCATACTGCCCCGCCGCACCGACACCGGTTCGATCGCCTAGGTCTCGCAGGCCACGCCGTCACCGTCACGATCAAGCTTGGACGAATAGCCGGGATCGCCGCGGTAGATCGGGGCAGCACCGGCCGCTCGCACGGCTGCACAGTTGGCGTAATACACCCCCGCGTCAGGCACCTTGGCCGGCGGCGGAACGTACGCCGGTTCCGTTGTCTTCGGCGGTGTGTACGCCGGAGCGGGCGGAACATACGGCGTAGTCGTGGTCTCCGGGACCTGCGGAACCAGCGGCACTATTGCCACGGTGGTTGTCGTCGGTGGCGGCACGATCGTTGTCGTCGTCGGCAAGAGGGACGAAGTCGTGGTCTTCGTCGTCGACGGGACCGTGCTCTTGGTTGTCGTCGCTGCAGCTGTCGTCGAAGAGGTCGCAGCAGGCGTCGTCGATTCTTCCGACTTGCCCGCTCCCGTCGCCGCGGCGATGGCAACCAGCCCCACGACTGCCGCGCCGGCGATCCACGGCCACTTACGCCGCGTCTTGCCTTCCTCGGCGTTAGTGTCCGGCACCGCCGATCCGGGTGCGCCGAAGACCTGCGTGGGAGTGCCGAAAGCCTGAGTGGGTGCGTCGACGCCCTTGGGCCGTGTCTGCGCGGTCCACTGCTGACCGTCCCAGTAACGGTCGATCGTGGGGTCGAAGGGGTCGGGGTTCCAACCGGCGGGAGGGTTCATCAAAATGTCCGTTCTGCGAAGAGTGCCGGAAATAGATTCGCACGGACTGGCCGGTTTGTTACCAATTCGCCCACACTTCCCGACCGGTCTTCTCACGGACGTGGGCACCGATACGTCGCCCGGTACAGTTCCTCGAGTGTTCCGAGTGATGTTCCACGAGCCCCGCATCCCACCCAACACCGGAAACGCGATCCGCATGGTCGCGGGCACCGGTTGCGAACTCCACCTGGTCGGCCCTCTCGGGTTCGACTTGTCGGAGCCGAAGCTCAAGCGCGCAGGCTTGGACTACCACGACCTGGCGACTGTCACGGTCCACGAAAACCTGACCGCTGCCTGGGAAGCCGTCACCCCCGCTCGCGTATTCGCCTTCACCGCGCACGCGACCACGTCGTATGCCGATATCGCCTACCAACCCGGCGACGTCCTGCTGTTCGGACCCGAACCCACCGGACTGTCCGAAGAAGTATTGGCGGACGAACACGTCACCGAGCGCCTGCGTATCCCGATGCTGCCCGGACGCCGGTCCCTCAACCTGTCCAACGCTGCCGCCCTCGTGACGTACGAGGCCTGGCGTCAGCACGGGTTCAAGGGCGCTGTCTGATCGACGTCAGTAGACGTCCCGGACATAGCGCTTCTCCGCCGAAAGAGCCTTCACGTATGCCTCGGCACTGCGAGGAGCCAGTTTTCCGTGTTGAGCGACCACCCCGTTGAGGGCACTGTCGACGTCCTTGGCCATCCGGTTGGCATCGCCGCAGACGTAGAAGTGCGCTCCTTTCTGCAACCACTCCCACAGCAGCGCACCCCGCTCACGCATCCGGTCCTGCACGTAGACCTTGTCGGCTTGATCCCGGGAAAACGCGAGGTCGAGTTCGGTGAGGAATCCGTCTTTCCGCAATTCTTCGATTTCTTCGCGGTAGTAGAAGTCGGTCGCGGCGTGCTGTTCTCCGAAGAACAGCCAGTTCGGGCCCGTGTGCCCCAATGCCCGCCGCTCATGCAGGAAGGCACGGAACGGTGCAATGCCAGTCCCCGGACCGACCATGATCATCGGGGTCTCGGGATCGGAAGGTGGCCGGAAGTGGGTCGACTTCTGCACGTAGATACCGATGTCGTCATCGTGAGCGTGGTCGGCGAGGTAAGTCGAGCACACTCCACGCCGTGGGACACCCGCAACGTTGTATCGCACCGCGGACACCGTCAACTGCACTTCGCGTGGGTTCTCCTTCGGACTGGAAGATATCGAATACAGCCGCGGCTGAATCGGTTTGAGCAGCGAGAGCCATTCGTCGGTCGAGGCACGAACGGGCGACTGCGCGAGAATGTCGACGGACTGTCGTCCCCACGACCAGTCTTTGAACGTGGAGACATTCTCCGGCTTCAACAACTCGGCCAGGTCCGAATCGCGGGTTCGTTGATGCACGAATCGAATCATGTCGGTCGAGATTCGAGTGATCTCCAGGCGCTCGGTGAGCGCGGTACGCAGCGTCATTTCCCCGTACAGCCCCAGTTCGACGGTCTCGTCACCGTCGAGGCCAGTAAGGGTGAGCCACTCGTCGACGAACGGAGAGCTGTTTCGGGGCCAGACTCCGAGAGCGTCGCCGGCTTCGTAACTGACCGTGTCACCTGGAAGGTGAAAGCCCAACTGCCGCACGTCTTTGGAAGAACCCGGACGGTTGAGCACGACATTGCGCGTCAAGGCTGTGGTCAGTGGCGCCTTCTTGTTGTATCGCAGCGGCGGCGACATCGCCGGTGAAATCGGCGCGGCTGCAACGGTTGTCCCAGAATTCTTCTTTGCAACGAGGACGTCGGTCGTCTCGCCGGCCACCGAGCTCCGAAGCTCAGCCGTGACCGCCTCCAGCCATCCAGCAGCGGTGTCCTCGAAATCGGGCTCGCAGTCGGCGCGATCGACGATACGACTGGCTCCCAGTTCGGCAAGGCGGGCGTCGAGCTTTCGTCCGTGTCCACAGAAGTCGGCATAGTTCGAGTCACCGAAAGCGATTACTGCATAACGTGTCTCGGACATGCGGGGCGCCGTGTCAGCAGACAACGCATCCCAGAAACCGCTGCCGTTGTCCGGGGATTCGCCGTCACCGGAGGTACTGGTGATCAGCAGGACCTCTCTGGTAGCTGCCAGGTCGGCGGCCGGGAATTCGTCCATCGCGTGCATCACGACGGGCAAGCCGATTCCCCCGAGACGAGTGGCGCACTCAGCAGCGAATTCTTCCGCGTTTCCGGTCTGCGATGCCCAGAGCACCACGATCGGCGCGCGCTCGGATCCAATACTCGGACTCGATGACAACGCAGGCCCGTCGGTGTCAGGAAGTGAGATCCGCGAGTACAGGCCGGCCAGAACACCGTCGACCCACATCCGCTTTTCGGCATCGAAGGGTGCCGTCGACGGCAAGGTAGGTACCCCGGCAGTGCGATCGGCGTCCGCACGCAACGCAGCGAGAAGGCCGGCCAGGTAGCTCTGCTGGAGCGCATCGAATACCACTGCAGGTGTTCCAGTTTGACCGAGGACGCCCGCGAGGACATCGGTTCGCGACAACGCCCGATCAGCTGGCGCGGGAGCCAGCAGCGCCGCCTCGGCGAGCACTGTTTCAGGTGTGTTCACGGCGACCTTCGTCATAGTGACAGCGCAGGCTTTGAACTCCGGTTGCTGCGAGGCAGGGTCGATGGCGTCGTTGGTGACGGCGTTGATGGACAGATATTCACCGAAGGCGTCGTTCCAGTGAAATGGGGCAAAGCAGTTCCCCGGACGCACTCGGTCGGTGACAACAGCCGGAAGCACAGCGCGACCGCGACGTGAGGCAACCTCGATCGCATCCTGGTCGACGATGCCGAGCCTGGCGGCGTCGTCGGGATGGATCTCGACGAAGGGACCTGGGTTGAGCTTGTTCAACTTGGCCACCTTGCCGGTCTTGGTCATGGTGTGCCACTGGTGCGCGAGACGACCGGTGTTGAGCAGGAAGGGGTAGTCGTCGTCGGGCATTTCGGCGGGAAGCATGTGCGGCCGTGCGAAGAACATCGCACGGCCAGTGGCGGTGGGAAATGCGAGCCGCGGAGTGCTGCCGTCCTCGCGGATCAGGAGCCTTTGACTGACACCGTCATTGACGTATCGGATGGGATGACGGTCCTGATCACTGTCTGGCGGGCATGGCCACTGGATCGATGTCTTGCGGAGGCGCTCGTAGGTGACGCCGCGTAAGTCGTAGCCGGTCTTCGGATTCCAGAACTGCTTGATCTCTTCGAACACCTCTTCGGCACAGGTGTAGGTGAACGCTTCGGCGTACCCCATCTCGCAGGCGATCCGGGCGATGATCTGCCAATCAGGCAGCGCCTGCCCGACCGGATCCAGTGCCTGCTGAAAGAGCGTCAGGTTGCGTTCGGAATTGATCATCACTCCGTCGGACTCTGTCCACAGCGAAGCAGGCAGCAGAACATCGGCGTATTCGTTGGTCTCGGTGCCCAGGAAAGCATCCTGGGTGATGACGAGGTCGGCCTTCTCCAAGCCGTCGATGACGGTCTTGCGGTTGGCTACCGTTGCAACGGGATTGGTGCAGATGATCCAGCACGCTTTGATGTCGCCCGCCGCCATTCGGGAGAACATGTCGATGGTGCCACCGCCGATGTCGGTGCGCAGCGAGCCCTGCGGGATCCCCCATCGCTCCTCGACGAAGTCGCGATCGGCGTCGACCATCACGGCGCGCTGACCTGGCAAACCTGGCCCCATGTAGCCCATTTCGCGCCCACCCATGGCGTTCGGCTGACCGGTCAACGAGAACGGACCGCTGCCGGGCTTGCAGATCGCACCGGTCGCAAGGTGAAGGTTGCAGATGGCGTTGGTGTTCCACGTGCCGTGGGTGCTCTGGTTCAGACCCATTGTCCAACAGCTCATCCAGTTGGCGGCCTCACCGATCCACTGCGCTGCAGTGCGGATGTCGGCCTCGGGGATACCGGTGATCTCACTGACCTTCTCCGGGGTGTACTCCGCGAGGAAACTGGGCATCACCTCCCAGCCTTCGGTGAAGTCGGCGATGAAGTCCGGATCTGTGTGGCCGTTCACGACGAGCAGGTGGAGTAGTCCGTTGAGTAGCGCGAGATCGGTGCCGGGAGCGATCTGCAGGAACAAGTTCGCCTTGTCGGCGGTGGCGGTGCGTCGAGGATCGACGACGATCAACTTCGCGCCTGCCTTGATCCGCTCCTGCATCCGCAGAAAGAGGATCGGATGGCAGTCCGCCATGTTCGCGCCGGTCACGAAGAACACGTCGGCGTGTTCGAAGTCCTGATAGGAACCGGGCGGTCCGTCGGCCCCGAGTGACTGCTTGTAGCCGGTGCCGGCACTCGCCATGCACAAACGGGAATTCGATTCGATCTGATTGGTCCCGATGAAGCCCTTGGCCAGTTTGTTCGACAGGTACTGAGCTTCGAGTGACATCTGCCCGGACACGTACAACGCAAACGCGTCGGGACCGTGCTCGTCGACTATTGCCCGCAGGCGCTGGGCGGTGTCAGTGATGACTGCGGCCATGTCCGCCGCTTCGATCGCATCACCTCGGCGCGGACGGCGATATGCAGATTCCATGCGCCCCGGGCCGGCGAGCATGTCTGCGGTCGTGGTGCCTTTGGTGCACAGACGCCCGAAGTTGGTGGGATGTGTCTTCAGACCGGAAGACTTCGCAGCCTTCCGACGCCCCGTCTCGGGATCGGTGATGATGTCGAGGACAAGACCACAGCCCACCCCGCAGTATGCGCAGAGTGTGTCGACACTGGTGGTGGTGAGTTGAGCGCCCATCGATTCATGCATCCCTTCGACCGAGGATCAAGGTCGACTTCTATCTTCGGATGCAGTTGTTTCGGGAGTTCATGCCCGATGTTGCGTATCAATCACTCTTTCCTCACCGCGACCTTCGGACCGATGTGCGGTCCTGGGACCAGCGGTCGTCGACGTGCAGCTGTACGCGAATGCCCAGTTCTACGCTCTGCCGCCGAATCGAGCGATGTAGTGCCAAACCTTCTTGACGTCCTGCGGATCGAAGGATGCACCCCGTGCGAGCCCCAGGACGGCAGGCGTCAGCCGCCTGCCGTGCGCAATTTCTCGGGCAAGGTCGATCACGGCCGCTCCCCGGTATTCGGGATGTTCGGCTATCTCGTCGACATCGACCGCGTATCCCTCGTGCCACAGCACCGGGCACGTGAGCGAGTGGGCGATCTCTTCGATCCGTGTGCCCCGGTAACTCGGATCCAGAACGAGCGCCTCGACGTCCGTCCCGATGTCGACGACGCCGTGAACGTGCGCCTCGATGTAGTGGTCGAGCGGATCGTCGAGCTCGGCAGCCCGTGCGGCGCCGACCAAGCTCATCGCTTCGGCCGTTCCGAAATGATCAGGCTCGAAGACGCTGTCGGGAAAGCAGAAAGTGGTGCGGTCGAGCGTGTGCTCGGCAAGCCGGAAGTAGGACGAGCCGAACCGAGGGGATGCCCCGTAGGGATCGGCGGAGAAGTTCAACGATCCGTACTTCGGCCGTTCCGAGGGCTCTCGCTCGTCGTAAGCTCCGCCGAATATCCGACTCTCCCAACGCCAACGATCGCCGCCGTGATGCGCCGTCAGTCCGCCGTTGCTCGTTCGAGACTCGAACTGGGTCACAAAGGTGCCTTGACGTGCGATCGAGGCCAGTGTCAGACCACGTTCAGACGGGAGGTCCGGATGAAAGTGCAACGTCACCCGGTGATTTCGATCCAACGGGCCGCCCTTCGAGAGACCGCTCACGTGCGCAATCGCGGCAGACCAAGGAGTGGAATCAACAGGCATTCGCCCATTATCCGGATATGGAAGCAGCGCCGGTGAAGAAATCGACCAGTGAATACGGTGCGCCTTCACCGAGGCAGAGATCAAGGATCACGTGCGAGTCCGCGGCCTCGGATGCGCTGCGCACGAACATCGCTTCTTCGTACTCGGCGAGTGCCCCTTCGATGTCGTCGGGGTGCGCGGCGATCGCCTTTCCCAGTTCGGCGCCGTCGAACATGGCCAAGTTCGCACCCTCACCGGACGGGGCCATCAGGTGCGCCGCGTCACCGAGGAGCGTCACCCCAGGCCCTCGATCCCATCGGTGCTCGTCGGGAAGTGCATGGATCGCGCGCGGAATCGGAGCGGTTTCGCCATCGGTGATCAGCGCCGTGAGTTCCGGTGCCCAACAGTCGAACTCGGCCGCGACCCGCGCTGTCGCAGCGGCGGCGTCGGTGAAATCGATACCGGCAAACCACTCCGCCGGACGGTTCAGCTGAACGTAGGTGTGCACGATGTCTCCCGCCTCTCGATGCGCGGCGATCGCTTTTCCTGGTGCGGGCGCGTACATCGCCCCGTCCCCGACGGCTTCGGCTGCAGCCGAATGCTTCTCGTCGACGTCGTAGAGGTAGGTCTCGACGAACGTGGTGCCGACGTATTCCGGCTTCGCATCGGAGAGCAGCGGCCGGATCTTCGACCAGGCACCGTCTGCACCGACGAGAAGGTCAGTGGTCACTGTCGAACCGTCGACGAAGGTCAACTCGTGGCGATCATCTCCGAGCGAGCGCACAGTGTCGACTTTGCGTCCCCATTCGATCGTGTAGTCCGGAAGGGAATCAATCAGGATTCGACGGAGGTCGCCGCGCAGCACCTCGGGACGTGTTCCCGTGCCGTCGTCGGGTTCGTCGAGGAGCACGGCGGCGTGTTGATCGAGTACGCGCGACGCGGCGCCGCCCGCGTGGATGATCGCGCGGAACTCGTCGGTAAGGCCGGCGGCGTCGAGCGCGGCCTGACCGTTGTGTTCGTGGATGTCGAGTTGACCGCCCTGCGTGCGAGCTTCTGCCGACAGTTCCGCCTCGTAGATCTTCGACCGAATTCCATGAACGTGAAGGACACGTGCGAGGGTCAGACCGCCGAGGCCCGCCCCGATGATCGTTATCGAGTTGCTCATGTTTGTTTCCTTTCAGGCTTCAATTGGAACGCCGTTCCAATGACATCTTGGAACGGCGTTCCAGATATGTCAAGATGGTTCGCATGGCGACCAGGAATCAGCGGACCGAACGACGTACGGATGCGCTCTCGAAGGAGCGAATCGTCGAGGCTGCGATCGAGATCCTCGACGACGAGGGCGAAGCCGCGCTGACATTTCGCGCACTCTCCGCACGCCTGGCAACAGGTAGCGGGGCGATTTACTGGCACGTTGCCAACAAGAGCGAACTGCTCGCCGCGGCGACCGACGACGTCATCGCCCGCGTGACAACCGGTGCAACCGAAGGCGCAGCCCCACGGGAGGCGATCCGGACCATCACCCTCGGCGTGTTCGACGCGATCGACGCGCACCCGTGGGTCGGCACCCAACTCTCTCGCGAGCCATGGCAATCAGCGGTGATGCAGATCTTCGAAAGTCTCGGCGAGCAACTCCAGGCGCTCGGCGTTCCCGAATCGGCACAGTTCGACTGCGCGTCCGCGCTCCTGAACTACGTGCTCGGTCTCGCCGGACAGTACGCCGCGGGCGCCCGTCTGCTCCCCCGTGAGACAGATCGGTCCGCTTTCCTCGCGGGCGTCGCCACGCGATGGGAAGAACTCGACTCTGCGAAGTACCCGTTCCTCAATCAGGTGACGGCGCAGTTGCGCGACCACGACGACCGAGAACAGTTTCTGGCAGGCATCGAGCTCATCCTCGCGGGGATCGACACCGTCCGATAGCGGCCGTAGCCGTCAGCGTGAATGAACAGCGGTGTTGGATCCGAGCGCTATGTCGAGGAAATCTCTTGCCGCACCGCGCAATCCGCGATCGGGATCCCAGACGGCTTGGAGTCGACGCGGCATCCGCAAGCCGTCGACGTTGACCGCGACCAGTCGGCCGTCCGTCAGGTCGGCGGCAACTGCCAGCGACGACAGAACAGCCGGGGCGTTGCCTGCCACCACCGCAGCCTTGACAGCGGTACACGAGGTGAGCTCGAGCAGCGGCGGCACACAATCGGGAACAGCATTCTCGAGCGTCAGGCGCGTACCGGACCCTGACTCGCGCTGAATCAGCGGTGTGCGTGCGAGTTCCTCGACCGGAACGGGCACACCATTCGCCCAGTCGTGTCCCGGCGGCACAACCACGACGAGGTGATCACGCGCTACTTCGCACGACGCAAGCGCCGACGGCACATCCGGCCCTTCGACAAATCCGATATCGGCCTGGCCGGCCTGAACTTGAGCAGAGACGTCCGAGGAATTGTGCAAGCTCACCGACGCCACGACGTTGGGGAACTTGTGCCGCATCGCGACCGTCCATCCGGGAACCAGATACTCGGCGATGGTCATGCTGGCGGCAACCGTGACGGCAGCATCACGTTCACCGCGAAGTGCGGCAACTCCCGATGCCATTTCCTCGGCACTGACGAGGATGTGACTTGCCCACTCGAGAATCAGACCGCCCTCGGCGGTGGGACGAACACCGGTCGCCGCTCGATCGAACACCTTGATTCCGAGTTGGCGTTCGACCGAACGCACCCGGGCGCTGACCGCCTGCTGACTGAGTCCGTGCTCCCGGCCGGCAGCACCCATGCTGCCCAGACGCCCTACGGAAAGGAGGACGTCGAGGGCACTGAGTTCCGGCACCCGAGGAGACAACGACATAGTCCCAAGATTAGACCCACAAGGCGAGTTTGTGGGCATTCAAGAACAACCGGTCTACCGGTACGGACCGGATGAGACGACAGTGAAATACATGACCACCACAACGAGTTCCACCTTCGCCCACATCACTCCGAACTGGTTCGCGGCAGCGATGGGAACGGGAATCGTGTCGGTGGCCGCCGCTTCGCTCGAACCGGAGATCGAGGGCTTGAAACTGGTCTCCGAGATCTTCTGGGTTCTGGCGGTTCTCGTACTGTGCGCCTTGATCGGAGCATTTGCCACCCATTGGTCACAACATCGATGTCAGGCCCTCGCCTACCTGCACAGCCCCGCGATGTTCCCCTTCTACGGCGCCGTCGCAATGGCACTGCTGACCGTGGGATCCGCAACCGGCATCACCGGCCCGGACTTCCTCGGCCACGACGTGGCGATCACCGTGTCGCTGACACTGTGGACACTCGGCACGGCACTCGGCCTGGTCACCTACGTCGTGATGATGATTCGACTCGTTCGAGATGCCGGGATGGCGACGGCAATGCCGTTCTGGCTCATGCCCGTCGTACCTCCGATGGTCTCGTCCACCACCGGCGCAGCGGTCAGCACCCACATGCCCGAAGGCGCTCCACGCATCGCGGTACTGGTTTTCTGCTACATCCTGTTCGCTCTGGCGCTGACCGCCGCCATCGGCATTCTGGTAGCCGTCGCCAGGCAGTTCGCACGCAACCGTTCGGCCGGCGTCGACGTGATCCCGTTCAATGCCATTCCCTCACTGTGGATTCCGTTGGGCGTGATCGGACAGTCGATCGCGGCATCCAACCTGTTGGCCGCCGCCTCACGGCATGCACTCAGCCCCGAGCATGCCGACACCCTGCACGAATTCGGGATCGCCTACGGAACCGTCGTCGGAATCATCGGCGTGATCGCGTTTGTCACCGTCACCGTCGTCACCATCCACGCACTGCGCCGCGGCTTGGACTTCTCGCTCGGCTGGTGGAGCTTCACCTTCCCCATCGGAGCATGTGCCGTCGGAGCGAATGCCTTCGGAGTCGCCACCGATTCCACCCTGATCCTGGGAATCGCACTTGCCCTGCTGACCGTACTGATCCCCATCTGGGCAACCGTCGCGGTCAGGACCGTCCGGTCGATCCGCAGTGGAGTTCTACCGGCGGCTGCATGAATTCGCACCGATGAGTTTTGGCTCGCCGTACGGTCTGTACTCACGTAGACCATTGTCGAGAGCAGGAGTACACGGTGAGTCAGTTATTGCGAGTGCAGAATTTCGGCGTTTCGAGTGACGGAATAGCCTGCGGTCCGGACCAGAGCTTCGAGAGCCCGTTCGGCCTGGACCACGGTGAAATGTTTGCGTGGGCAGGAGCTACGGCCAGCTGGCCCAATCGCACCGATCCCGGCGGCAGCCGAGGCCTCGACGACTATTTCACGCGGGACTTCTCCAATAACATCGGCGCCGAAATCATGGGCCGCAACAAATTCTCACCGTACCGCGGCCCTTGGGAGAATCTCGAGTGGCAGGGCTGGTGGGGCGACGAGCCACCGTTCCACACCCCGGTTTTTGTCTTGACCCACCACGTGCGGCCGTCGTTCACGCTATCGGACACGACATTCCACTTCGTCGACGCCGACCCCGCGACGGCCCTCGCGCAGGCACGTGAGGCAGCGCAGGGCAAGGACGTTCGACTCGGCGGCGGAGTCAGCACTATCCGTGAATTCCTCGACGCCGATCTGGTCGACACGATGCACATCGCTGTCTCCCCGATCGAATTCGGATCCGGTCTACGACTGTGGGAGACACCTGACGAGTTACTCGACCGCTTCAACCTCGACGTTGTGCCGAGCCCGAGCGGCGTGACGCACCACCTGTTCTGGCGGAAGTGACGTGTTGGGGCAGCTCCGTAAACGGGAGCTGCCCCAACAGTTACGCGCTATTCGCCGGTCTCGACCTGGCGCCCCGACTGGTACCACGCCATCGTTCCACCGGCCACCGAAACGGCATTGATGCCGCGAGCCTGCAGATACTCAGCGGCTTGCAAGCTCCGACCACCGACGGCGCAGATGATGTACACCGTTTCCGCGTCCGGAATTTCACCCACGCGAGAGACGAATTCGCTGAGCGGAATGAGCGTCGCACCGGGAACTCGGACCTGAGCGAACTCGTCGGCCTCACGGACGTCGATCAACGGCTCACCCGCTGCCAAAGCCGTGTCCAGTGCATTCAAATCGACTTCCAACATTTCTTCTGCGCCTGCCTTCGTGTTCGCTGCTGTCCGAATAGACGGTACCCGCGCGTTTTCGTGCAGCTCCCTTTACGATCTGACAATGACCAATACGGTTCCCGAAAAGTCCGGTTTTTGGAGTCGCCCCACCGTGTGGAAAGTGCTCCTGCTGATCGTCGTCTACCTGGCGTTCTATCTTGCTGTCGGGCAGGTTACCTCCAGGGTTTTTGCAGACCAGATCGACACGGACAATGTCGTGGCAAGCGCCTCCAGCATCCTCCTCGGCGTCGCATTGCCCATCGCGATCGGCGGGATCGCCCTGCTGGTTTTCACGACAAAGGTCGGCTGGCTGCGCGGCGTCTTCGGCCCACAACCCATTCGTGGGCGCGGTTGGATGTGGATCGGTCCGATCATCGTGGTCGCCGCCATTGTTGCGCATCTGGCGGGAACCGATTGGAGCGCCTGGACCACCGGCGAGGTAATCGCCCTGCTGGTGCTCGGTGCGTGCGTCGGCCTGACCGAGGAATTGGCCACCCGTGGCCTGGCAGTGAAGATGCTGCGCGACGCCGGCCACCGCGAGCGCTTTGTCGCCGTCGTGTCTTCACTGGTGTTTGCACTCATGCACACGGTCAACCTGATCGCCGGGATGAAGCCGTCGACCGTCCTTGTCACCGTGGTCTACACCTTCGGTTTCGGTATGTGCATGTACCTGACAATGCGTGTGACGGGCACGATCTGGGCCGCAATCGTGTTACACGGCCTCACCGACCCCACCACAATTCTCTCGACCGGCGGGCTGGACACTTCGGTGACCACGGAAGTGAGCGGCGCCGCCGCCATCACCTCTCTACTGACGGTCCTCTTGGTCGTCTTCGGGGTGATCGCCGTCTTCCTCATCCGAGATCGAATCGGCGAAGAACGGCACACACCCGTCTCGGCCTGACCGACCGCGACCGTACAAGACATACTTGTGCCCATGCCTTCTCGAACCAAGTACTCGTTCGCCGTCGTGACTGCATCGTGTGTGCTGGCACTCTCCGGTGCCGTCACTCATGCCACCGCGGGGGTTCCGACAACTCCCGAAGTCGCGACCACCGAATCCATCGCGTCGGAATCGATCAGCGATCTGTATGCAGCCAAGGGTGTGCATGAAGTGGCTGCCGATTCAGTTCCCGGGTACCAACTGTTCTACCCAGCCGACTTGTCGTCTGATGGCAATCGGCATCCCGTCATCACCTTCGGCAACGGCAGCTACGCGACTTACGAGGAGTACGAAGCGCTCCTGCAACATCTCGCTTCTTGGGGTTTTGTCGTGGTGGTGGCCGACAGCAGCGTGACCGGCGACGGTACCGAGATTCTGGGTGCCGCCCAGTACGTCGTCGATCAGAACACCAACGCTGACAGCATTTTTCACCAGAGGATAGACACCGAAAACATTGCCTCGGTCGGCCACTCCCAGGGGGCAGGCGGCGCGATCAACGCTGCAACTCAGTCGGCGAATCTGATCACCGCCACAGCGGTGCTCGATTTGCCGGACCCGTGGTGGGCCTCGCGAACTGTCGACGTGATCGACGTGGCCCAGTTGACCGGACCGACGTTCTTCATGACCGGCGCCGACGACCCGGTCTCCACCGCCGATCCGCAAGCTGAGTACTTCGACAAAACCGCCGGACCGGCGGTCCGCGGCAGACTGCTTGGCGTCGGCCACAATTGGGCCGCAGATGGCGAAGGATTCCGGGGCTACCTCACCGCGTGGCTGAGATTCACCCTGAGCGGCGACCAGACTGCCGCACGTGCATTTGTCGGCGACTCGGCGGAAATCCTCACCGATCCCCGTTGGGACCGGCAAGCGATCAAGGGTTTGTGATGACGATCTTGCCGTAGGCCTGCCCGGATTTCTGCTGCTCGAAAGCGTCAGCGAGGCGGTCGAGGCTGTAGGAAGAATCTATGACGGGACGAAGCGCCAGGCTCTCCAGCCCGGCGACCATCTCCTCCTGATGTGCACGACTGCCCACCAGAACACCTTCGATGGTGACCTGTTTGGTCAGTAGCGAAGTCAGGTCGATCGACGACGAGGGGCCGTTCATGATGCCAAGCGCGCAGATTCGCCCGCCTGGTCGGACTGCCGCCAGAGATTGGCCGAGGGTGGACGGCCCGCCGACGTCGAGGACGAGGTCGATTCCGCCGCTGAGCCGCATCGCCTCCGATCCCCAGTCCGGGCGCTCGCGGTAGTTGACCACGTGATCGGCACCGAGTTCGGCCAATCGAGCCATCTTGTCGGGTGCCGACGAGGTTGCGATCACCTGGGCTCCAACAGCTTTGGCCAGCTGGACGGCAAACAACGCTACCGTGCTGGTCCCAGGGATCAACACCGACGACCCTGGGATGATCGGGACTCCGGCAAATAGTGCGCGCCACGCTGACAAACCTGCGGTGGGCAAGGTAGCGGCTTCCTCGTAGGTGTAGTTTCGCGGCATCACTGTCACAGCAGATACCGGCACGGTGACGGTGTCGCGGGCGAACCCGTCGACACCGTCACCCGGCGAATTTCCGAATCCGTCGAAATCCGGTGTGCCGCTCCGCCAATGCGGCAAATAGGTGCTCATCACGCGATCTCCGACGCTGAACTGCGTTACGCCGTCTCCGACCGCAACGACCTCCCCGGCAGCATCGGACAACAGGATCCGCGGACCGTCGGTCGCTATCTCTCCGGTCGCCACGAGGTAGTCATGGTGGTTGAGCGAATTAGCGTGGATCGCGATCGTCACCTCACCCGCACCCGGGCCCGGAGTCTCGATCGTCCTCGATTCGAGGTTGTTCAATCCTCCAGGCGGGAGTACGTACACGGCGCGGTTGGTCATGGTGTGGATCCTCGCACGAATGGTGATCGGGTGACGTTCGAAAAGGGTTCTGCTGCTCAGAGGAGAGAAGCGGTGAACCCTCCGTCGAGAACCAGGCTGCTGCCGTTGCACCACGACGACTGGTCGCTCGCAAAGAACACTGCGGCGGCGGCAACTTCCTCGGTCCGGCCATAGCGCGTCTGCTTCGTGACCATCAAGTCGTCGAATCCCCCGGACTCGAGGCCGAGGGCATTCTCGAAATCCTGCTGGTGACTCTTGACCAGGTCGGTATCGATGAATCCGGGCAGCAATGCATTCGCGCGGATTCCGTGGAAGCGAAGTTCGGCTGACAGGGTTTCGGTGAGATTGCGAACTGCTGCTTTGGCTGCGGCATAGCTGCCGATCAAAGGCGAGCCGGTGGTCGACGAGATCGACGAGATGTTCACGATCGAACCGCCACCGGATGCGACGAGAGCGGGCAGCGAATGACGCACTGTCAAGAACACTCCATCGAGGTTGACCGACATCACTTTCCGCCAGTCCTCGAACGAGGTCTCGATCAGCGGGGTCGTGGTGGCGATACCGGCGTTGGGTACTACGACGTTCAGTCCGCCGAACTCTTCGACCGCTCTGGCGACGAGATCCTTGACCTGCTGTTCGTCGGTGACATCAGTTGTGACAGCGATAGCTCCGTCGATCGAGTCCGCCACTGCCTGTGCTCCGCCACCGTTGATGTCGGAGACCACGACCCTCGCGCCCTCCGCCCCGAACGCCCGGGCAATGGCGGCGCCGATTCCGGCACCTGCGCCGGTGACAATTGCAACTTTGTTCGCGAGAAGATCGGACATGTCAGCGTTCCCCTTCAATTCTCGGTCGGGACGTAGAAAAGCAATTCGGGTCCGGTGTCGCCGGTGGTCGCGATGGCCTCGGACATGTCGAGAGTTCCGTCGCCCAAAGCACTTCCCAACGCCTGCGCGGTGCCCGCGAGATCTTCCGTGTCGAGTTGATAGATGCTCAGGTAGCGGCGCGCGGGCAATGCATCCTCGGGCAGCAACTGCACATCCGCCAGGAAGAATCTGGAGGCGGAGACAACTCCGGGCACTCGTTCGACGACCTGCGGAATATGCACGTCGTCGTACCAACGGTTGAACGCATCCTCCGAAGACGGATCGGCGGGGTGTACGTGTGCGACGAGAATCGCTGTGCTCATGAAGTTCCTCTTCGACTCGAAGTGCTTTTGGTTCAGCGCGTTTGGAAGGCGACGATATTCACGCGCAAGGCAACTGACCGCGGCTGCGTGTGGTGAATCGATCGCGCTCAAGCGACAACCCTAGGGAGCAAATGTGACCCGCACCATATGCTCGGAGGTCAGAGTTGAGCTCCACATTTGTCCTCTCGGCACAAAACTGTCTCTCGGCACTAACACGGTGGCCAGAATCAGGCGTTAACGGAAGTCTCGCGATTTGGCCGTTACTCGCAGATCCATCAGCTGCATCCGGTCTGCCACGACGGTGACAGCGCCTTCTGCATTCTGCACCTTCCCTCGAATAAGCAACGCCGGCGCCGTATTTGCCAATTTTCGGTACTTTGCCCACAACCCCACCGAACACACGACGTTGACCATGCCGGTTTCGTCCTCGAGGTTGATGAACGTGACGCCCGCAGCTGTGGCCGGACGCTGCCGGTGTGTGACTGCTCCCCCCACCAGCACACGGTCACCGTCCGGGATGTCGAGAAGTCTCGACGCCGGCACCACGCCGAGCGCGTCGAGCTGTGGGCGGAGGAATTGTGTCGGGTACGTGTCGGGAGATACTCCTGTCGCCCAGACATCCGCCGCCGCCAATTCGACGTCGCTCATGCCGGGCAGGGTGGGAGCTGTGACCGACGCACCGATACCGGGCAAGCGGTCGGGGCGCTCCCCCGCCGCAGCGCCCGCTGCCCACAGCGCTTCTCTACGCGAGATACCGAAGCTGGCTAGCGCACCGGCGGTCGCCAGCGATTCAGCTTGTGCGGTAGTCAGTTCCACCCGCCCGGTCAGATCGAGAAACGACGTGAACGGTCCACCGAGGTCGCGCTGTTCGACAATTTTCTCGGCGAGTGCATCGCCGATGTTGCGCACTTCCCCCAGCCCCAGCCGAACCTCGAATCCACCTGCCTCGACGGTGGCATGCGCGAGGCTGACATTGATGTCTGCACCGTGTACCTGCACTCCGTGCCGGCGCGCATCGGCAACCAAGGACTGCGGCGAGTAGAAACCCATGGGCTGCGCGCGCAGAAGTCCGGCGCAGAACGCAGCGGGATGATGAAGTTTGAACCACGAGGAGTAGAAGACCAGCGCGGCAAAACTCTGTGAATGGCTTTCCGGGAAACCGAAATTAGCGAATGCATACAGCTTCTCGTAGATCCGGTCGGCAACCTCGTCACCGATGCCGTGTAGGTCTCGCATGCCCTGATAGAACCTCGCGCGCAGTTGTTCCATCTTCTCGGTGGAGCGTTTCGATCCCATTGCCCGACGCAATTGATCGGCCTCGGACGGCGTGAAGCCCGCAACGTCGACGGCCATCTGCATCAACTGTTCCTGGAACAGCGGAACCCCCAACGTGCGTTCGAGTGCCTTCTCGAGCGACGGATGGTCGTAGGACACAGGTTCGAGTTTGTTGCGCCGACGAATGTACGGATGCACTGATCCGCCTTGGATCGGCCCCGGACGGATGAGCGCGACCTCGACTACCAGGTCGTAGAAGTTTCGAGGCTTCAGACGCGGCAGTGTCGCCATCTGCGCACGTGATTCCACTTGGAACACACCCACCGAATCTGCCCGCTGCAACATCTCGTACACCGCTGTTTCCGACAGATCGAGTTGCGCCAAATCGACTGTGATGCCTTTGTGTTCGGCCACCAGATCCATCATGTAGTGCAAAGCTGAGAGCATGCCGAGGCCGAGCAGATCGAACTTGACCAGCCCAGCGGCAGCGCAATCGTCCTTGTCCCATTGCAGGACACTGCGATTGGCCATCCGCGCCCACTCCACCGGGCAGACGTCGGCGATGGGACGATCGCAGATGACCATGCCGCCCGAGTGGATACCGAGGTGCCGCGGATAGCCTTCGATCTGCGCCGCCAGTTCGAGTACCGGACGCGGAATATCGGTATCCGCATTCTTGTCGATACCACCCCACCGGCCGACCTGCTTACTCCACGCATCTTGCTGGCCCTGCGAAAAGCCCAGCGCCCGAGCCATGTCCCGCACCGACGACTTTCCTCGATAGGTGATGACATTGGCTACCTGCGCGGCATACGTACGCCCGTACTTCGCGTACACGTGCTGGATCGCCTCTTCCCGGCGATCCGACTCGATGTCCACGTCGATATCCGGCGGGCCGTCACGTTCGGGCGCAAGAAACCTCTCGAACAGCAGTTTGTTGCGAACCGGATCGACATTGGTGATGCCGATCGCGTAACACACCGCCGAGTTCGCAGCGGAACCTCTTCCCTGACAGAGGATGTCGTTGTTCTTGCAGAACGACACGATGTCATGCACCACCAGGAAATATCCGGGAAAGTTCAATCCCTCGATGATGGCAAGTTCATGTTCGAGCTGTTTGTATGCCTTCGGTGCACCTTCCGGCGGTCCGTAGCGTTCCAGCGCCCCCACCATGGTGAGCTCACGCAACCACGACGCCTCGGTATGCCCGGCTGGCACGTCGAACGGTGGCAATTTGGGCGCGATGAGCTTGAGATCGAAAGCGCACTCACGACCAAGATCGGCGGCACCACTGACAGCCTCGGGATAGAGCGAGAACAGTGCCGCCATCTCCGCGCCGGACCGCAGGTGCGCTCCGCCGGTAGGGGCCAACCATCCTGCTGCCTCGTCCAAGCTTTGACGCGACCGTACAGCCGCCATTGCCATGGCGAGGCGTCGACGCGGAGGAGCGGCGAAGTGCGCGGCGGTGGTCGCCACCGTACGTAGTCCATGCTCTCTCGCCAATTCGGCCAGAACGGCATTGCGCTCGTCGTCCTCCGCCAACCCATGATGAGTGAGTTCCACCGACACTCGCTCCGCCCCGAAACGCTCGACCAGATCCCCCAAGGCATCCGCCGCTGCTTCGCGACCACCCGACGTCAAGGCTTGCCGCACATGACCTTTCCGGCACCCGGTCAGGATCTGCCAGTGGCCACCGGCCGCTTCGGTCAGCACGTCGTAGTCGTACTGCAGTTTGCCCTTCTCGCCGCCCGCCAGATGCGCGGCGGCGATCTCCCGCGAGAGCCGGCGATACCCTTCCTGCCCACGGGCAAGTACCAGGAGGTGCGTTCCACCGGGATCTGCCGTGCCGGTTCTGGGTACCGATTCCAGAGACAACTCGGCCCCGAACACGGTGCGCATTCCCCATTCACGTGCGGCTTCCGCAAACCTCACCACGCCGTAGAAGCCGTCGTGATCGGTGACGGCGATAGCTTCGAGCCCGAGACGCACTGCTTCCTCGACCAGCTCTTCCGGCGGTGATGCACCGTCGAGGAAACTGAAGGCCGAGTGAGCGTGCAGTTCTGCGTAAGGAACTACACCGACACCACGGGTGAGCTCGCCCGCGTGGTACTCGCCGCGCTTTCTTGACCAGGCGGGGCTGTCGCTTCCATCGCCCGGAAACAAATCCTCATGTTCCACACGGCCGGGTCGTCCGGAAAGCACCCGTTCCATCTCGGACCACGTCGGCGGCCCATTTCCCCAACCCACACTGACCTCGCACCTGATCGAGTCGGCCGTCAGGGACGACCGACTGCTCGAGGATGCCGAAAGGGAAGACGCACCACATGCATCGAACTGATGTTCGATGCAGATTCAGTCTGACAGGTCACTCACCCACAGTCAACAGAGCGAATCTCAACCCTCACCGTCTCGTCACATTCAGATGTACGCATGTCTGCACTCCGTTCACTTTCGCCCCAGATCATTAGCGGCGTTCATAATCTCCATCCATACTGTTTCCAGGAGTACTACTCGTATGTCGTTCTCGCGCAACACACGTAGGTTGACGGCCGTCGCCGGCGCCGTCGCCGTTCTGGCCGCTGCCGGCTGCAGCAGCAGCGCCGACGAGGCCACCGGCTCGAACGGCGCGACCGTCGATCGCGCCGCGACCGGCGAACTGTCCTCGAACGGTGGCGCTCGTCGCATCGACGGTGATCAGTCGGCCGCAGTGCGCGACGCCGTCAATGCCTCCGGCGCGAAGAACGTCATCCTCCTGATCGGGGACGGCATGGGCGACTCGGAGATCACCGCCGCACGCAACTACGCCGAAGGCGCTGCGGGCAGCTTCCCCGGCCTCGACGCCCTGCCGATCACCGGCCAGTACACGCACTACGCACTGACCAAGGACGGCAAGCCCGACTACGTCACCGACTCCGCAGCCAGCGGATCGGCATGGTCCACCGGCACCAAGACCTACAACGGCGCGATTTCGGTCGACATCAAGGGGCAGGCCCAGTCGACCGTCCTCGAGATCGCCAAGGCGAACGGCAAGGCCACCGGCAACGTCTCCACCGCCGAGGTGCAGGACGCCACCCCCGCAGTGCAGGTCGCGCACGTCAGTGGCCGCAAGTGCTACGGACCGGAGGCGACGTCCAAGTCCTGCCCGGAGAACGCCCTCGAGAACGGCGGCAAGGGATCGATCAGCGAACAACTCCTCGACACCCGCGCCGACGTCACCTTTGCCGGCGGCGCCAAGTCCTTCGCCGAGACTGCGAAAGCCGGTGACTGGCAGGGCAAGACACTCAATGAGCAGGCCGCCGCCCGTGGCTACCAGCTGGTGAAGAACGCCGCCGAGATGAACGAGGTCGGCAAGGCCGATCAGGATGCACCCGTGCTCGGCTTGTTCGCCGACGGCAACATGCCCGTCCGCTGGGAAGGATCCGTCGCCACCCGCGACGGTTACCTGCAGCCCGCCGAAACCTGCGTCGACAACCCCAAGCGAACCTCCGACGTACCGAAGCTCGCGGACATGACTCAGAAGGCCATCGACCTACTGAAGGTCAACGACAACGGATTCTTCCTCCAGGTCGAAGGTGCCTCGATCGACAAGCAGGATCACGCAGCCAACGCATGCGGTCAGATCGGTGAAACCGTCGACCTCGACGAAGCTGTGCAGAAGGCACTCGAATTTGCGAAGACCGACGGAGAAACCCTGGTCATCGTCACAGCCGACCACGCTCACACCAGCCAGATCGTCACCAATGTCAGCGCCGACGACATCGCCACCATCGCCAAGGACCAGAACATCCCGGTCGAGCGCGCCCAGGAAATCGTCTACCCCGGCCTGACCCACAAGCTGACCACCAAGGACGGCTCGGAGATGACGATCAGCTACGGAACGTCCGAGGATCCGGCCGTCGAGTCCGAAGGACACACCGGAACTCAGTTGCGCGTAGCAGCTTTCGGCCCGCATGCGGCCAACGTCAGCGGTCTCACGGACCAGACCGACCTGTTCTTCACGATGACCGACGCGCTGGGACTCGACCGTTCCAAGGTCGCAGCTCACTGACCTGACAACACCCGACCCGGTAAAAGCCTGGGTCCAGTCACACCAGAGCAGCCAAGGCGCGCACCCGATCTTCGGGTGCGCGCTTCGGGCAACTGGTGCACTTACCTTCACCGGGCACCTCGTAAATCAGGCAGCACGACGCGCGCTGCGTGAATCTGCGTCGCCCGGATGCCACCGGTGTCAACGGATTAGAAACGCGCACAACACTTTCATTGCGGCCGACATCGACGAAACGCGGAACCGGAATGCCCGGGTTCTCACCGCGGAGAACATCGATCAGGCCGGCAGCAAATGCACTTCCGCGTTCCCTCGCGCTACCGGCGGCGTCGAGGCTGCGATTGGCGATGGAGTCCGTCGCGATCGCCCACAGCGCCTGCTGCCGAACGCCGGACACCTCGGCGAGTACCTCGATCACGGGACTGAGTGAGCGGAACATCGCGTGGCCCAACTCCGCCACACTCCGCGAGATCGGAATGACCGATCCGGCAGCAAACCCGCCCAGATAGCCGTTGTCACGCAAGAAGATCCGCCCACCGTCCAACGATGGATCGGCCGCGAACCCGGTGACCATCCCGGTTCCGATCGGAATGCCGGTCAGCGTCGAGCTGGCCGAGTACCACCACAACGTGCCGTTCACTCGACTGTCCGCACTCCCCCATCGCTCTGCCGTATCGGCGACACGTGCTGCCAACCACTGGGGGTCGGTCATCAACACCGCGGGCACCGTATCCGGATACGCGCTCAGGTTGTCGAAGAACGGCACAGCTACTGCCATACGGGCGTAGATCCCGGCCACCGATTCCGTCATGCCAGCCCCAATATCTCCATCCGCGGACGTACTCCGCGTTCGACTCGCGCCCTGATGCCGAAAACCTCGGCCAACAACGGCTCGTCCAACACCTCGACCGTAGACCCACACGCGCGGAGTTCACCTTCGGTGAGCACGGCAAGGTTGTCGCAGTACTCGACTGCCAACCGTAGATCGTGCATCGTGACCACAACTGCGAGCCCCGCCGACGCAAGTTCGGTAAGCAGTTCCATCACGATCAACTGGTGACGAAGATCGAGATGATTGGTCGGCTCGTCCAACAACAGAACCTTGGGCTCCTGAGCCAATGCGCGAGCTATCGAGACACGTTGCCGCTCACCACCCGACAGGGTCGATACGTCTCGTCCGGCAAGCTCGACCAAACCGACCTGCTCGATGCACCGGTCCACGATGGCGGTATCGCGCTCCGTGCTTCGGTCCAACCAGCTGCGGTGCGGAGTTCGTCCGAGCGCGATCGATTCACGAACCGACAGTCCTGCCGAGACAGTGGGTTCTTGAACACTTGCCGAGACAGTTCGGGCGATGTCCTTACGCGAGAGCGTCGTCGAGTCGACTTGATCGATCAGAACTGCGCCACCTGTCGGCGTCAAAGCGTTGTAGCAGCAGCGCAGCGCCGTCGTCTTGCCACTGCCGTTCGGCCCGACCAAGCCCAATATTTCACCGGACTTGACTGCGAAAGTGATGCCGCGCAACACTTCGCGATTTCCGAGCCGCGCCCGGGTCTCGACGAGTTCGAGCAGGGGCGCAGTTTCGGAGTCTTTCGGGAGTGTCACTGTTCTGGTCTGTGTCACTGTTCTGGCCTGTGTCACTGTTCTGGCCTGTGTCACTGTTCGAGCCTCCGATACTGCCGGTAGAGCATCCAGACGAAGATCGGTGCACCCACGAGGGCCGTGATCACTCCGACCGGAACTTCAGTGGATTGTGCCACCGAGCGCGCAGCGGTATCCGCGGCAACCATCGCGACGGCGCCCAGCAGGGCTGCAGCAGGGAGCAGTCGAATTGCTCTGGTGCCGACGATGAAGCCGGCCAGATGCGGGATCAGCAGACCGATGAAACCGATTCCACCGGCAACGCTGACTGCTGCGCCCGCGAGTACGGAGACCGCGAGCAAGGACAAGACACGGAACCGTCGGACGTTCATACCGAGTGCAGCGGCCCCGTCGTCACCGGTCTGCAAAACGTCCATCCATCGCGAACTGAACAGAAGGGCTGTGCCGACGACGGCGAGTGCGATCGTCGGGAAGATCAGCGTCGACCATCGTGCATCACCGAATCCGCCGGCAATCCAGTGCATCACCGACGTCACGTGCCGATCATCGGCCAATACCAGGATGCAAAAGGTGATGAGCGCCGAGAATATCTGGGCGAGCGCGACACCCACCAAAATGATCGCGGTCGGCTGCGGATACCGGCCGCCGATCAGCAGTGCGAGAAACAACGGGATCATCGCCCCGGCGAATGCTGCGACCGGAATCGTGAAAACCCCGAGGAGGCCGGCGCCGAAACCCAGCACCGACACGAGCACCACCATGAATCCCGCGCCCGACGAGACTCCGAGCAGATACGGATCGGCAAGCGGATTACGGGTGACAGCTTGAGCAACTGCACCTGCCATGGCCAACGAAGCACCCACTACCGCGGCAGTGAGTGCACGTGGCAGGCGGGAGTCGATCACGATCGACTCCCGCGCCGCGGTCCACCACGTCTCGAAAGTCCCTGGCGCCAAACGGGCTCCGACTATCGCCCAGACGTCACCGACGGGAATGCGAACCGATCCCAAGGAGACGGCCAACCCCAGGACGATCGCCAAGGCGACCGCCAAGCCGACAAGCAGGGCGCCGTACCCGTAACGCGTGCGGGTCACTTCGCCGCGTCAGCGCCTGGATGGAAGGCTGTTGCGATGGTCTGTGCCGAACGCACCAACCGTGAACTCTCGAACAGGTCAGCGAGAGGAACCACGACGAACCGGTTCTGCTGCACAGCAGGGGTGGTCGCCATCAACGGCTGGGCACGGAGGAAGTCGATCTTCTGCTCGGCTGTCTTGTCGCCGTAGTCGATGACCACGATTGCCTGGGGTGCACGCTCGGCAACAGCTTCCCACGATGCGTCGATGTAGGGCTTTGTCCCTTCGGCGAAGATGTTCGAGACGCCGGAGTATTCCGCGACCAATTGACCGACGCCGACTCCGCCGATGGTCGTCGGAACCTGGTCACCGCTGTCGTAGAAGAAGGTCGGTACCGGCGCCGCGTCTCCGACCGAAGCGCGGACGGAATCGAGACCATCGCTGATCTGCTCTGCGACCTCGCGGGCGGAATCTTCGACGCCCAGGACTCGACCGAGTTGCGTGTAGTCGTTCTCGAGCAATCCGATGTCGGGGAAACCGGTGCCACAGTATTCCGAGAAGAGGAAGGTGTTGATTCCGCGCTCGCCGAAAGCGTCTCGGGAACGGCCTTGCTTCTCGTTGAAGGCACTGGTCATTCCTCCGACCACGAAGTCCGGATCGACGTCGAGGACCTGCTCCATGCTGGGGAACGTATCGGAAAGGCTGGGAATCTTGTTGAATACATCGGCGGTCTCGGCAGTTGGCGGGTTGTCGCTGTACGCCCGCCCGACAATCCGATCACCCGCGCCGATCTCGATGAGGGCTTCGGTGACGTGTCCGTTCAAAGACACGATGCGCTGCGGCGGCGAATCGAAGGTCATCTCGCGATCGCAGTTGGTCACGGATACCGGCTGTGCGAAGGATTCCGCAGCAGACGCCGACTCTGATTCCTGACCTTTGGAACAACCTGCCGAAACCAAGGCGACCGCGATGAGAACAGCGGCGGCGCGGGACGGGGAGAACTGAAGTGACACGGGGACCTCGTAAGGGCTCTGAGCCACGAATGAGAATCCGACAGACAACTCCGCCCGCACGCTGATCCTCGGCCAGAGCTCCTGCTGGACTTCCTTTTCGTAGACCACGACGAATGGATGTCGCACACCGCGCGGCGGGTAATCGGGCTTGCCGACACTCGGTGACTACCGAGAATCGACCTACCGTTGCGGGTCAGCGCCGGATTCGGACCGGCTTCCCCCACACGCGTGGCTTGCAAGTGCTTCGAGCAGTATGCATGACGTTTCCGATTCAAGACCAAACGCCCACTACAGTCGATCTGGCCAGACGCCCCCACACACCGGAGTTGATACATGACACGCTGGGCCCAAACCGTCGTCGCCCGGAAATGGTGGGTACTGAGCCTCGCGGTTCTGATAGTTCTCATCAGTGGGGTGTGGGGACTCGGAGTGTTCGGCAAGCTCAGCCAGGGCGGCTTCATCGATCCGGGCAGCGACTCCGCGAAGGTCGCCGACATCATCGAAGACAATCTCGGACCGCAGACCCCGGACATCATCGCGATCTACTCGCCCACGGACGGCAAGACTCTGGACGACATCGGGCCGGCAGTGACAGCCGCCGTCGACCAATTCAAAACCGAAGTGCCGACCGCTTCGGTGAAATCGTATTGGGGAACAGACGCCGCAGCGAAGGCCAGCCTGCTCTCGAACGACGGATCCATGGCGGCCGTTGCGATCACGTTGGCACCGGACTCGGGCGTCACGCCCGCCACTTTCGCCGATCTCCTGCCGAAGCTCGAAGTCGAAGGTGCCGAGGCACAATTCGCGGGTAACACCGTCGTCGGCGTCGCATTCAACACCAAGCTCGAGAAGGACCTGGTGGTCGCCGAAGCCATCGCCATTCCGATCACTCTGGTGCTGTTGGTCTTTATCTTCGGCGGCATCGTCGCCGCTGCCGTGCCCGTGTTCGTGGGTGTACTCAGTGTCCTGAGCGCTTTGGCCGTTCTGCGAATCCTCACGCTGATCACCGATGTGTCCTCGTTCTCGATCAACGTCGCTTCTCTTCTCGGGTTGGGACTTGCCATCGACTACGGACTGTTCGTGGTCGGTCGGTTCCGTGAAGAACTGAATTCGGGCTCGGACCCGGGAGCGGCTGCTCAGCGGACAGTTCTGACGGCGGGTCGCACCGTCATGTTCTCGGGTCTACTGCTGATCTGTGCGTTCAGCGGCATGCTCGTATTCCCCCAGGCCGTCATCCGGTCTCTGGGCTTCGGCGCGATCGCCGCAGTATTGAGCGCGGCCGTCCTGTCGCTGACCGCTGTGCCTGCGCTGCTTGCCATTCTGGGGCATCGCATCAACGCCCTGACGTGGCGCAAGGATGCGGCGCAACGCGGCGAGGAACGCTCGCGCAAGTTCTGGGGCCGCGTCGTCACGTGGGTGATGAAGCGTCCGGTCGCAGTCTCGGTGACGATCGTGGCTGTGCTGCTCGTGATGGCCTCGCCGCTGCTCGGCGCCCGGCTGGGAGAACTCTCGTACACCGCACTACCGGACAACGACCCCGCTCGCGTCGCAATGGACACGTTGGTCAACGACTTCCCGCAAACCGGAAACGGCGCAACGATGATCCTTCAGGCCGAGGACGGGAACACTCTCACCCCGGCCGAAGGTGCAGCGATCGCCGAGTCCGCCGGTCGAGTCGAGGGCATCGGTCAGGCGACCGTCGTCGCGAGCACCAATCAACTCGTCGCGGTTCAGGCTCTCTACAGCGAGGGCTCTACACCCCAATCACAGAGCGCCGCAGTGACAGATCTGCGTGCGATCTCCGCTCCCGACGGAACGGTGCTGCTTGTCGGCGGCGGTCAAGCCATGGTCGACGACGGCAACAACGCCGTCCTGCACTGGCTACCGGTGATGATCCTCATCATGGTCGGATCCACCCTGATCCTGTTGTTCCTCGCGTTCGGTTCGGTGGTGCTGCCGATCAAGGCGGTGCTGATGGCAGCCCTGAGTCTCGCGACCACCTTCGGTGTCCTCACCTTCGTCTTCCAGGACGGACACGGCGTCGAACTCCTCGGGGTCAGTCAAACTCCGCTGGAGGCTACGTTTGTCGTGCTCATCCTGGCGGTGGTCTTCGGATTGTCCACGGACTACGAGGTTTTCCTGATGTCACGGATGGTCGAGGCCAAGAACGCGGGAGCGACGACAGAGGAAGCGGTCAAGTTCGGAACCGAGCGCACCGGCCGCATCGTGACGGCTGCCGCCTTACTCCTGATAGTGGTGACGGGGGCCTTCGCAATGTCAGGGCTGTCAGTGATGAAGTTCCTGGGCGTCGGCATGATCGTCGCGCTGATCGTCGACGCGACCATCATCCGCATGTTGCTCGTGCCCTCGCTCGTGAAGTTGATGGGCGAAGCGAACTGGTGGGCTCCTGTGTGGATGAAAAAGGTTCACGCGAAGGTCGGCATCGGCCACTGATCGCGACTGGATCATGTCGCTGAAGAGTGCCTGGGATCCTGCGGAGAGCCGTGTTCGACTAGGGGTCGTGGATGACTTACCTGAGAGTGTTGTGGTCGGCTCAGCAGTGTTTTCGCGTGTCGACTCGGACGATTCGTTGGCGTGCTGGACATCGATCATCGATGTCCAGGGGGTCGGTGACTCCAGGCCGGTGAGTCTGGTTATCGAGCCGGCCACCGTGCCGGAGTCTGCGGTGTGTGAGCTCGCTGCGACCGTGATGGCCCGGTTCGGTGAGTTTGCCGAAGTCGCCGCCGATTACCTGCGTCAACAGCTGCGTGGGCCACAGTTCGGCCTCCGCCACTCCGAACTCGTGGAGTTGGACGCCACGGAGTCACTGTTCGGCGAACCTGAGGCGGTGATCTGGGCTGACGGAACCTGGCTGCTGCGGTTCGCTGAGTCAAGGCTCGAGATGGCCGATCCTTTCGGGATCGGTGTTCTGTTCGAAGGAACGACCCCGTATGCGGTCGAGGACTTGTCGGGCGCTGAACCGGCCTAGGGTTTGCCGGCCTGGCCACTCCATCGCCTCGACGATGGTGCGCCGGTCTACTGGCGGACGGCGCATGGCCTTCACACCCTCGGAACAACGGCCGCCCACATCTCATCCGAAATCACGTCACGCGACGCAAGGACGAGCGCGCACCCCACTGCGCCCGAAACTCTTCAGCAACAGACCTAGTGGATTTCCCTGATCGGGCAGTCGTCCTCGAGGATGACTGCCCGATCGTCTAAATCGCTCCGCAGGGCGATGTTCTCCGAAGCTGATTTCGTCAGACTTGGAGCATGACAATTTTCGAATGGATCCTTGCAATCCCCGCTCTTGCGCTTGCCGTCGCGTTCTTGTTCTCCGGAATCATCTCCGCGGGCATCGACTTCGACGCCGAGGACGGGGTCATGACGCATTGATGTTCGTTTCCCTCTAGCCGCTGATCTTACTTTGGAGTAAGTTACCGACTATGGCCACATACATCGTCACTGGCGGTACTGGATTTCTCGGACGAGCTGCACTGCCACTCCTGCTCGAGCGTGATCAAACTGCTCAGATCCATGTGCTGGTCAGAGCCGGTTCTGTCGCCAAACTCGAAGAACAGGTGTCGGCAATTCCCGGCGGCGATCGCGTGCATCCGCTCATTGGAGATCTGACCGAGCCTGGGCTGGGCATCGATTCTCCCCCACCTGCCGACCACGTCCTTCACCTCGGCGCGATCTACGACATCACCGCCGGAGACGAGCAGGCTTCGACGAATGTCGAGGGCACACGCGCCGTGGTCGAACTTGCTGCGAAACTGGGAGCCACCCTTCATCACGTGTCATCGGTCGCAGTCGCAGGCGACTATCCGGGCACGTTCAGCGAGACCGATTTCGATTGCGGCCAAGGCTTTCCGACGCCCTACCACCGAACCAAGTTCGAGGCCGAGAAGCTCGTTCGAGAACGAGAAGGCCTCACCTGGCGTGTTTATCGGCCGTCTGCCGTGGTCGGCAACTCCGTCACCGGGGAGATGGACAAGATCGACGGTCCGTACTACTTGTTTCCAGGACTGGCGCTACTCGCGAAACTACCTGCAGCACTCCCCGTCCCGATCCCCAACCTCGGCGCAACCAATATGGTGCCCGTCGATTACGTAGCCGCCGCCCTCGTCGAATTGATGCACGCGCCCGGCCACGACGGCGAAGCATTCCATCTCGTGAATCCGAAACCTCAACCGGTACGCGAAATCTATGCCGGACTCGCCAAGGCCGCCGGAGCACCCCGGCCCGCACTCAGCCTTCCGGGCGTGATCGCCAAACCCTTTGTCTCGCCCTTGCCGATGGACTCGGCAGAATCGGCACGGAAGGTCTTCCTCGATCGCATCGGCATGCCTGCAGCATTGCTCGACAACATGACGATGGCGCCGACCTTCACCTCGGAGAGAACCGTTGCCGCCCTGGCCGGATCGGGACTGGCGGTCCCCGAGTTCGGGTCGTACTCCACTGTGTTGTGGAAGTACTGGCGCGCAAACCTCGATCCCAATCGCGCACGACGTAACAGTCCCGAAGGACCACTCGTGGGTCGGATCGTTCTGATCACCGGAGGCTCTTCCGGAATCGGCAAGGCATCGGCCATTGCCGCCGCTCAGAAGGGCGCCACCGTTCTCCTGATCGCACGCCGCACCGACGAACTCGATGCCGCAGTACAGGAGATTCGATCAGCCGGAGGCAAGGCGTTCGGTTACCCCTGCGACATCACCGACGACGAGTCGGTCCAGCACACGATCAAAAGCATTCTGACAGAACACGATCACGTAGACATGTTGGTAAACAACGCCGGCCGATCCATCCGGCGCGGCATTTACCACTCCACTGATCGTTTCCACGACTACGAACGAACGATGGCCGTGAACTACTTCGGCGCTGTGCGATTGGTGCTCGCCTTGTTACCGACCATGCGTTCTCGCCGCTTCGGCCACATCGTGAACATCAGCAGCGCGGGAGTCCAGGCGGCAACGCCTAGATTCTCGGCCTACGTGGCGAGCAAGGCCGCCCTCGACGGTTTCTCGGACGTAGCCGCCTCTGAAACCCTGGCGGACGGAATCACTTTCACGACCATCCACATGCCGCTGGTCGAAACACCGATGATCGCTCCGACCGGCGAATACAACAACGGCCCGATCACCAGCCCGGAAAAGGCTGCGGCAATGGTGATCCGCGCGCTGATCGACCGCCCCAAACGCATCGACGTACCACTGGGAACCCTGGGTGATCTGGGAACCCTGTTCGCACCGCACACCAAGGACCGAATTCTCAACCAGATGTACCAGGCCTTCCCCGATTCTCCGGCGGCAAAGGGTCAGGTAGACAAGGAAACTCCGGCAGACGCTCCGGCAACACCGGCGCGACAGCACCACTCGCGCTCGCGCATCCGCAAACTCGGCCGTCGTGCCGCCCGACTCGTGCCGGGTACGCACTGGTGACCGGTGGTGTGACTTCGCCTCGGAGCGTTTCGGCCAGCGGAACGAGTCTGCAATGCTAGTCATCAGAATCTATCCAGACCATGGTCATCCCAGTTCGCTGTGGCCGTCGAAGGAATTGATTGTCATCCCGCCGCAACGGTTCCCGCAGGCATACGTTCTCCCGAGCCAAATGGGGATCGACGACGAACTCGGAGAGAAGATACTGGCGTGGACTGATCGCTTCCAAAAGTTCTTTGTGACCGAGATCGACGGCTTCGCGATACGACCGCGGTGGAATCCAGGGATCAACGTTTTCGACTGGTACGACGAGGGCTATCAGATCGTGGGCAAACTTCGGGCACAGTTTCCGGACGTGCACGTCAAGCCTGAATTTGCCCAGTACGTCTTTTCGGTCAACGAGCGTCGGGAAAGCATGGGGCTTGTGCCGGTCAGCCTTCCGAACGAACCCAAGGCCGGGCATATGAGCATCACTGAACTCCTGCACCCCACGTGAGTTTCAGAGCCATGGCGATAAATGCGATCGATACTGCGGCAGTGATCGAGTTTTCCCATCCGAGGGCGAAGTAAACTGCGGAAGAATCGAAATCCACTGCCTTGCAAGAGGCTACGGGAAACGGGATCCAAGCCCATCCTGCTTCTTCGAGCAATCCGCTTCCATACGAACTTGATCTACAAAGCTCCGATGCGGACGCTGGGAACCCCCAACGTGAGGTCACTCCGAAACTTGCGATCAATCCAATGACCCCGACTACCAGCATGAGTGCGGGAACATTGCGAGTGATAGGTGACTTGTCTCGGGGTGAAGTCATTGGAACACCGTACTTCGGCTTTCCGTCAGTTCGCTGACACTGCACATTGTTCCGAGTACGAGATGAATTAGCCGACGACCCTGCGGATCTCACTCTCGGAGGCATTGGCGCCCGTGCAGACAACAGCAACGCGCTTGTCAGCGAAGGTGTTCGGATGCGAATAGACCGCAGCAAGTGCGGCCGCACCAGCACCTTCGCTCAAAGTGTGAGCGTCGTAGAGCAACGCCCGCTGCGCGAGGGTGATGTCGTCATCCGTGACGAGCAGGAAGCCTCCTAGCCGTTCACGCAAAACACGTTGTGTCAGTGCGAACCCGGCACCGGTCGCAAGCCCCTCGACACGGGTGGTGTTCGGGCGCTCGACGCACGTGCCGGAACTCCACGAGTCATGTGCGGCTCGTGCGGCCTCAGACTGCACTGCGAACACCTCGAGGTGCGGTGCAAGCGCACTGGCGACGAGACACGCCGCCGCCGCACCGCTGCCGCCACCGACTGGGACCACCACCGCGTCCAGATCAGGTTGTTGTTCGAGGAGTTCGACGTAGGCCGTTGCAACACCGGCGAGGATTGCCGGCTCATTGGCGGCGCTCACGAGACGCAGGCCGTCACGTTCGCTGATGAAATCGGCGTGAGCACGTGCTTCGTCGAAGTTCACACCGTGCTCGATGAGCTCGGCTCCGAGCATGCGGACAGCGTGAGCCTTGACTGGATTCGCCCCAACCGGCATGACGATCACACACCGCACGCCCGCACCCGCCGCGGCATACGCCAAGGATTGAGCATGGTTTCCGGTCGAGTAGCCGACAATCCCCCGCGCCCGCGTCGCCTCATCCAGTCCTGCCACCAGGTTCAGTCCGCCGCGAACCTTGAACGCACCCGTGGGGTGCACGTTCTCGTGTTTGACGAACAATTGGCTGCACGAGCCCGCACCCAAGGTCGGGTGCGATATCAGGGGCGTGACCGGTAGATGCCGACGGACGACCTGACTGGCACGCTCGATGTCTGCCCATACGGGTGGATGTAGCTGGTTTGATGCCGTGAGATCAGATGCCGGTGCCATGTGATTCACCCTGCCAAACACCGATTCATAGATCCAATACGTGTTTTCGTCCAAAGCATCGAAATCTTCTATGATTTTGGCATGCTCGATCTAATTCGGCTGAGGGTCCTGGTCGCTGTTGCACAGGAAGGGTCGGTGACAGCCGCCGCCGATTCTCTCGGTTACGCGCAGCCCTCCATCAGTCACCACCTTCGACAGCTCGAATCGGAAGTCGGGGTTCCACTGTTCCAGAGAGCGGGTCGTGGACTGCGCCTGACGGACGCCGGCGCAGTGCTGGTTCGGCGAGCCACCGAGATCCTCGGCCACGTCGACGCAGCGGTAGCCGAAGTCCAGACGTACGCAGGACTGAGGGCCGGGCGGGTACGACTGGCCGCATTCCCGTCAGCCCTGGCGAGTTTGATTCCGCAGGCGATGGCAGCGTTCACGTCCCAGTACCCCGATGTGTCCATCAGCCTCGTTGATGCAGAACCACCCAAAGCACTTGCACTGCTTCGTAACAACGATGTCGACGTAGCTGTTGTCTTCGCGCACGAGGACACCCCTGAAGTCGGGCTCAAGCATGTCGCGCAGACGACTTTGCTGGAAGATCCGTTGTACCTGATCACCTCTACGCGGAATGCAGATGCCGCCAACGAGATCACGGACTACGCCGGTGAGACCTGGATTGCCGGTTGCCCGAGCTGCCGAGCCCACCTCCTCACCGCTTGCAATCGAGCTGGATTCATTCCGCGGATCGAGTTCGAGACCGACGACTACGTCGCCGTCCAAGCCCTGGTCGCCTCCGGAAGCGGGGTAAGCACCCTTCCGGCCCTCGCCCTCCAGGCACATCAGAACCCGAGTATCCGCGCACACCGCATTCCCGGCGAGCGACGCACTGTCTCCGTCGCAACCTACGGCAAACCTCCACTTGCTCCCGCGATCGACGCGTTCGTCAGAACTCTGACAGCGATATCCGAATCCATGCGTGAGCGCGTCGAATTGGATGGGCACCAAGATAACCGGTGACCTCAGGTCCGGCCGACCACCGCGACTATCAGTGCGGCAAGTTCGCTTCGAGCATCGTCGGGCGAGAGCGCTCCCGCTACCGCCGCATGCGAGAGTGCCTCTGCAGCACCGAATATTGCGGTCATCGAAGGTTGCGCAAGTCCTCCGCCCGCACCAAAGGGAGTCAGCACCTCCCGACATCGTTCGGAATAGGCGTGTTCCGATTCACGCTTGACCCGCTCCAGCTCGGGCGAACCCTCAAGCGCTGCAAGCACACCCGTCAGTTCACGCCCCTGCGCCAGCGAACATCCGACGTAGGAGTCGGCGATGGCATTCGCGCGTCCGTTCAGAGACTCATCCGCGGCATCGAGATACTCCTCGAGCATCACCGTCTGACGATCGTCGAATTCCTTGAAGAGCGCTGCCAACAACGCGGCGCGAGAGGCGAAATGGCTGTATACAACTGGCTTTGCAACGCCGGCACGTTCAGCCAACCGACCAAGGGTCAGCGCGTCCGCACCCTCCTCTCGCACCAATGCCCACGACACCTCCACGAGTTGTTCGTACCTGCCGGCTCGCGACAGTCTCGTACGTGCCATCGGACACCTCCTTGCGTTATATACCAATAGTAACCTACTCTTAGTACATAAGCGCACCATCTACCGAAGGACGCTCATGACCACACTCGTCGTAGTCTCCCACCCCGATCCCCAGTCACTTACCCAGCATGTCGCCCGTTCTACCGCCGACGCGATCCGCGACCTGGGCGGCGACGTCGACTTCGCGGACCTACATGCCGAGAGTTTCGATCCCCGATTCGCCGAAGCCGATGTGAACCTGTTCCGCGGCAAAGGGACTCCCCCGGCCGACGTTGTAGCCGAGCAGGACCGAATCGATCGTGCAGACGATCTGATTCTCGTGTTTCCGATGTACTGGTGGTCGATGCCCGCACTACTCAAAGGTTGGATCGATCGAGTCTTCGTCAGCGGATGGGCGTACGAATTCACCCCGGGAAGCGAATTCGTGAAGAAACTGGACCGACTCACCGTCCACCTGATTCCAGTCGCAGGTGACGACGCCGAGAGTTTCGACCGACACGGCGTGTACGAGGCCTTCCGGACACAGATCGAACGCGGAATCATCGAATATTGCGGTGCCACACTGGGATCGACAACCTTCGTTCACGAGTCGGACACGAAGAGCCGAGACGTCCTCGCCGCAGAAATCCACGACCTCAGCGAAAGCATCGCGTCCCGTGTCGCCTACCCTGCGACCGCGACTTCCCGTTGACGGTCAAAAACGGTCAACTGGCGCTTGACCGGCACGTGGCCGCCCAGTAGCGAAGCGTGTCTCCCGAATGGCCGAGGTTGCGCGACAACTGATCAGCTGGGCGCACGCTATCGAGAAGTCCCCCGCACGCTTCGATTGCCCTACGCGAACCCGCGTTGGTCTCGTCGCACGTAATCAGGACGCCACTGAGCCCCACCGGGTCGCCGGCATACGTGAGCACTTCCCGCAGAGCAGCCGACGCTATCCCTTTCCGCCGTTCCGACGGCCGAATCCCGTAGCCGATATGACCACCAAGATCAGCCAAGAACTCATTCAAGCTGTGTCGCAACTGGATAGCACCGAGATACCTGCCGTCTCGCACGATCCACCAGTTGGTTGCCGGGACAATGTCGGGCCCCGGCAACGCCTCGGGCTGCGCCAACAACTCCTGAACCCACTGCCCGAATCCATCGCGTGATGCAAGGTCCAGATCCAGACGTTGCGCAACTCCCAACGCCGAACCGGGCTGATCCGCCTGCGGTCCACCCCACTCGTCACGCGACTCCAACCAGGACACCCACAAGGCCTCGTCAGGCGCAACCAAATCGACTGTCATAGCAGCGATGCTACGTCGCACCCGCAATGGTCGAGACTTCGCCTCAATCCATCGCAAAAGCACATAGTGTCGATGTATGAGTGGACGATTCACAGCTGGGGTCTTTATCGTCGTCGTCAGTGTCGTCGCCGTTGCGTTGGTTTGGACCGGCGTTCGAGACTATGAATCTTTCACTCCACCGGTCGCGACGGCGGTCGATCGGGCAGACTGCCTCGCCCCTGATATCACCGCCGCGCTCGTAGCCCCCGAGGCACGCGACAGCAGCATCGCACTTCGCCCCGAGGGAAGTGGTTACCCGCCTCCTGATTTCAGCCCCGTTGCCGTTGTTCGATGCGAACGCGGAGAAACGTCCGACGGTGGGTTGACCATCGACTCCGTACGCCTCGAGGGGGACATCCACGCGGTGGACGATGCATTCCGCGAACAGTCTCGTCGATTTCCTGCCAACGTCCGGGCCGACTGCGCGTACCGTCTCGTCCCGCCAGCCGGTTTGTGGCTGGTAGACGAAGCAGGAGCAGCCATACGCCCTACCTGGCCGACCGCGCCCTGTGGACTGCAAGAGAAACCACACGCAGCCCTGAGCCAACTACATGAGATCAGCCGCGCGCAGCATCCGGTCGACGGCATCTCCTCCGATGACGCCGGAACCTGCGCGGAGTCGACCGGACAACCGTTCGCGACGACCACTGAAGCTGACATGAGTCGCATGGCAGAACACGAAGACACTCACGCGCGCCCACTGACGGAAACAGCTTTGGCTACACCGATTTCCGACGTCGGCAGACTACTGGTGTGCCGCTATTCCACCGAACCGCCGCTGCCCGAGTCCCGAATCCGCTTGTCACGCCAGCAGAGTACTGATCTGATGGAGGTTGCATCCACCGCGCCACCTGCAGGCCCATGCGATCTCGTCGCCCATCACATCGCTTCGATCGACGTACTTCGTCCCGACGGATCGGGCGGCACGCGGATGGCAGTCGAACTCGACGGATGCCAACGCGTAAACCTCCTCGGACAACGTCAATTACCGCCCGCAGTCATTGCGCTCCTGTTGCAGTAGCGATGACCCACACCCGAGTTCATCGAGACTGATCGTAGAAAACCGACGATGAAATCACAGGTCTCGAATCGACGTGACGACAACCGGCCTGACCGGCTTGGGCGCCGCGCCGCAACTCGGTGGACGCGGCGCGAGTTCGGAGACTGCAGTCTCCACGGCCCATTGCCGGCCGTCCACATGTGCGACGACGCATGTCCCGTCACTCGCCTGCTCGATGACAGCCAAGTCGTCGATTCCGCAGGTTATTTGCTGTCGCACAGCAATTTCCGAAGCCTGCCCCGCAGGAGACCAACAACTCCGTCCACGCAGGCCTGGCAAATGGACCTGATCTCGGGAAGCCACCTCCACGGCCGTGACACTCTCACTTGCCGACAGACGGCCGTACGTATTGCCGCTAGGCAACAGGATCATCGACGGCGCGAATCGGTGCCCGCCGGTATGCGAACACTCCCACACCTGGGGTCCGAAGGACGACATCAGCGCTGCGGCGATCGGCCTGCCGAATACAGCGCAGCACTGGTCGCGCTTGCCGTGTGCGCAAACCAATACGACTGGCTCGGTCACTTGCTCGCCCAGTCCTGGTGGCGGCCCATCCAACAAGAAGAAATCGACGTCGAGTAATTCCATCGGCGAATCGATGTGCAACCTTTCACACCATGAGTCGCTCGGATCGGAGCGCGCAAGCAGGACGGTGTGTCCATCAGTCATCGGATCGGTGCGCCCGGGTCGCCGAACGAACATGATTCGTACGTTCGCTGCATCGGCTCGGCGGCTCAGCTCGGCGGCAAGCTCCTCCCCCAAGGCCGTACCGTCCAACACGTCACGACCCCACGCGGCATTGAATTCGAGGCATACCCAGCCCTGCACGACGGCAGCGCTGCCTGCCAGCGGCTCATCGACAGCAGACAGTGCGGAACAGGTTTCGGCTTCGATCACGAGGCCCATTGTGTCAGCCTCGCTGGGTGTCGATTAGCAAGTCCCTGTGGCCCAGTGACGCGGCAGCTCAATAGAACTTCTTGCCCTCCGCAAGCTGGTTCACGAACTTCTCGATCCGCCTGGCTCGCGTCTCCGGACGCTTTGCCTCCTGCAGTCGGTACGCGATGGTGAATCGGTTGGTGGAATTGAGCGTCGCGTAGAACTCACGAGCCTTCGGGTTTTCCGCGAGCGCATCGAGAAAGTCTTTCGGGACCTCGGCCTTGGCTGATCCCTCGTACGCGCGATCCCATCGACCGTCGGCCTTGGCCTTCTCGATCTCGGCGATGCCGGAAGGCTCGAGAAGTCCCGCAGCGTCGAGGCGGGCGACTATCTCGACGTTGCGTTTGGACCACGGACTCCGCGCGGTGCGTCGCGAAAACTTCTGTACGAAGAAATCGTCGTCGATTCGCCGTGCGAGGCTGTCGATCCAGCCGAAGCACAGGGCAACGTCCAACGCTTGGTCGTAGTCGATCGAACTGTGCGACGAGGTCTTCTTGGCCATTTTCAGCCAAAGGCCGGGGACCAACTCGTGGTTCTCGGACAGCCATCGACGGAACTCTTCTCCGTCAGCGAAGTATTCGGTGCCGAGTTCGACTGCCATCAGTGCTCCTCATTTTCGCGATACCCATACTCTGACAAAACCCTGCGACAAATATCCGAGAGTTCCGAGTGCGAGCACCCATTTGGCAATACTGACGGTCGAAGCGGCGCGAACCCTCGAGTCGGTGATCCTGTCGCGATGATCGAGGAAATGGAGTCCGACCACGTTCTCGACGTAGTCGCCGGCCGCCGACAGTACCGGCACTACGGCAAGGGCGCGCCGAGTTGCCGGGGAAAGGGGAACCCGCTCCCCGAGCCTCGTGCCCGCTGACCGCAAAGCCATCGCGTAGATCGCGGGATGTACGAAGTCGGGGTAGTAGTGACTACGAAATCGTGCCGTGGCCTCGTCGTCCATGGAGTCCAAGATCTCGACGTACCGGCGAGCGGAGAACGCCGTCTGCACTTCCAATACTTTGGGAGCCACCGGCCCGAGTAGGCGAGCAATATTCGCTTGTGAGACAACAAAAGCGGTGGTCCACAGTGCCATCGCCTTCGCAGGTCCAGTTGGTGCCATGCCACGATCGTGCCATCTTCGCACAACAGAACGGAACGGCCCGACGGAAGAGCTCGCCGAGAATGTGAATGAGGTTGTAAAAAGCGGGCATTCCGTATCGATCATCGGTCCGATAGCGGGGAGCGCGCATGTCGCCCAAGTCCAACCCGACTGTTCTGTTCATCCACGGACTTTGGATGCACCCGACCACGTGGGACCCCTGGGCGCAGGTTTTCAACGCGCAGGGATACCCCACGATGGCGCCGGGGTGGCCAGGGGACGCGTCGACCGTGGGTGAGACGCGTGAACACCCGGAAGACATCGCGGGACACGGCATCGAGGACGTGACGGATCACTACGCCAAGGTGATAGCCGATCTCGACGAACCACCGATCGTGGTGGGGCATTCGTTCGGAGGTTTGATCGCGCAGAAACTTCTCGGCCAGAAGCTGGCGACCGCGGCAATTGCCATCGACCCGGCTCAGCCCAAAGGGGTGTTGAAACTTCCCCTCGTTCAACTGGGCAGTGTTTTCCCGGTCCTGTCCAACCCCGGGAACTACCGGAAGGCGTACTCACACAACAGAGAGTCGTTCCACAAATCCTTTGCCAGCGCCGTGTCCAAGGACGAGTCCGACGCCTTGTTCGAGCAGTATGCGATTCCCGCCCCTGGTCGGCCCTTGTTCGAGGCAGCACTCGCCAACTTCGCGCCCCACAGCCCCGCTGCAGTAGATTTCAACGCCCGCCGCGGGCCACTCCTGATGATCGGCGGCGGCAAGGATCGCACAGTCCCGAAAGCCAGTTCGGACAGCTCGTTCAAGAAGTACGCCAAGGCCCCGACGATCAACGAATACAAGGTCTTCGGCGATCGAGGTCACTCGCTGACCATCGACCACGGCTGGCGTGAGATCGCGGACTACAGCCTTGCCTGGCTCGACAAGCAGGGCATGAGCCCGCCGCAAGGCAAGCACGAAAGTCAGTCTCAGCCGAAAGCTTGAAAACGACGGCGGTACACCTGCGGCGAGATTCCGAGATGCGTCGAAAATGCTCGTCGTAGGGATTCCGAACTGCCGAATCCCGCCAATTGCGCGGCTTCGGTCACCGAGTGGCCGGCATCGAGGAGCGCTTTCGCGGAGTCGAAACGGATCAACTCGACGTATTTGGCCGGCGTCGTACCGAGTTCTTCCCGAAAGAGCCTCGTCAGATGCCGTGGGCTCAGGTGCGCCAGGGCAGCCAGTTCGTCGACCGAGTACTCCCCCGCCGGATCGGCGGCCACCGCCTCGACCACTGCGCGAAGCGCGGGCACCCGGGGCCGCGGCCCGCTCAACGACGGCGAGAACTGTGACTGCCCACCTGGACGTTGGAGAAATACCACCAGAAGCTGTGCGACACGTCGGGCCATTTCTGCACCATGATCTCGCTCGAGCAATGCGAGCGCGAGGTCGATCCCGGCGGTCACACCCGCAGACGAGAACACCGTGCCGTCCTGGATGAAAATGGCGTCGGGAACTACCGTGATCTGCGGATAGGCGCGCGCCAGCGTTGCCGTGTGTTGCCAATGCGTCGTTGCGCGGCGTCCGTCGAGCAGTCCACTCGCCGCCAGGATGAATGTCCCGGTACAGATCGAGGCAACCCGACCCGAACGTCTCGCCAGATCGCTCGCTGCCTCACGCAGTTCCGGACTCACCGGCATCGACGGGAACACGTCGCCACCCATGACCAGCAACGTGTCGAAGGAACCGGAATCTGCGACGTCACAGTCGACCGGAATGCGCATGCCGGTCGACGAGTCGACATCGTGTCCACCTACCGAGCAGATCACCAACTCGTAGTTCGCTCCGCCGCGATTGGCCTCTGCGAACACCTCACTCGGACCTGCGACGTCGAGCAGTTTGACGCCGTCGAACACCAGGACGGCAACTCGATGCACTGCGGTCACGATCGCTCCCCTTCGTCCTGATCTGTGGACAGTATGGCCGAGATCAGGGTGCGCCCGCGTGCGTGCTCGACCGACACTGGGACAGACCGAGAAATTCGCAGCAGCGACGAGCAGAGCAGGTACCGATGAACACGATCATTGCCGGTGTGAAAATCCCCGATTCGAAGATGGCTGCCGACGCCACCGAACTCGTCCGAGATACGGCGTCCGAGTTTCTGTTTCACCACTCGCGACGCGTCTTCCTCTTCGGATCGCTGCAAGGCGCGCGTTTGGGACTGCACGCCGACCCTGAATTGCTCTACGTCGGCGCCATGTTTCACGACCTGGGGCTCACCGAGAAATTCCGGGACAGTACGGCGCGATTCGAATTGGACAGCGCGGACGAAGCGCGGCGATTCCTCACCGGCTACGAAGTCGACGAAACCGACATCCGCAAAGTGTGGGAAGGCATCGCTCTACATACGACGCCCGAGGTCCCCTCGCGGCTGGAGCCCGAAATCGCCTTGGTGACAGCGGGTGTGGAGACCGATGTACTGGGAATCGGATACAGCGAACTCGACCAGGCCGACATCGACGCCGTCACCGCGGCCCACCCCCGTCCGGATTTCAAGAATCAGATCTTGAAGGCCTTCACCGACGGCTTCAAGCACCGTCCCGAAAGTACGTTCGGGACGGTGAACGCTGACGTACTCGAACATTTTGTGCCGGGATTTCGGCACATCGATTTTGTCGAGGTCATCCAGAACTCGGCTTGGCCCCAATAGAATCCGCAGTCATTTGGCCGCCTCACTCATCGCAGCGGCATCTTCTGCCCCGAACTTTTCCTCGAGGGTCTCCGGCGAATAGTCGAGGTCGATCTCGGCGACGTCGCGCCCGCGTGCAGACTCGATCGCCGAAAGTCGGCGCTGTGCACGGTCTGCGGCATACTCGAGGAACTCCTGATTGTCCAAACCGAACGGCTGCACCTCGAATTGATCGTTGACCCAGTTGATCATTCCGAGGGCCATGGGCATGAGTTCACCCATCCGCTGCTGGACGACGTCCCAGTTGTGATCGTCGGCGGCGACGTGCCTTCGGCAGGTGAACGTCCCCCAAGCCATGTGCCGTCGTTCGTCGTCACCGATCTTTCGCACCAATTGCTGCATGCCAGGGAGGATTCCGCGCGTCGCACAAACTTTCTGCCAGGCGTAGTAACCCGTCAGTGCCAGACTGCCCTCGATGACGTGGTTGTACGTGACGCTGGCACGCACCTGGTTGACCGGGCTGGGGTCCGTCTCGAGAATGCGTAGCGACGACGGCAGCTCCTCGTAGAACAGTTGCCGGTAGTACGGATTGTCAGCGACGTAGGAATGCAGGTCACTGGTCAATCCCACTTCGTCCATCCACAGCCGAAACACCTGGGTGTGCTTGGCTTCCTCGAAACAGAACTGCGTCAAGTACATCTCGTCGCCGAATCGTCCCTCGGTCGACATTGCTTTCATGAACGGTTGAATGTCTTCGGTGACGGCTTCTTCACCGGCGATGAACTGTGCACACAGGAAGGTGGCGCTGCGCTGTTGTTCGCTGGTCAGCTCCTGCCAGTCACGGGCATCCTGCGAAAAATCGAGGTCGGTTGGGTTCCAGAATTTGGCATTTCCCTTGGTGAACAATCGGAGTGGGAACGAATCCCAGTTCAACCCTCCCGACCGAAGAGAACTGAAACCTTCTCGCCCCGGCGAGGTGACAGTCATGACATTCCTTCTTCCCGAACCGAAGACAGATGCCCCACCAGCATGCCCGCAGAACTGAAACGTGAATCAGTTTTGACGAAATTCGATCTATTCCTTCAGGGAAACCCCCTTGGTCTCCATCACTGCGAAGAGCTTGGCGTTCATCTGAGCTGCCAGATCCGGCCGATACGAGCCGATGTTGAGCGGATTGGCGAGATTGTTCAGTTCCAAGGGGTCGGCTTGTAAGTCGTACAGTTCGTATTGCGGCGCAGCAACTCCCGCAGGATCGAAGTACATCGTGTACTTCCAGCGACTCTCGCGTATGCACCGAATGTGGTTGGGCTGCGTGACGATGTTCTGACCGTCGGGCGTCGCACAGTTCTGATCGTCGTAGGTGAACAGAATCGTGTCCTGAACCTGCGTGCTGGGACTTTGCGGATAAGCGGCAGCGTCGACGATGACCGGTGTCAGATCGGTACCCAGGAAGTTCCACGATTGACGCGCAGGCGCTTGGGCGAGCGTGGCGAGAGTGGGCATCACGTCGATCAACGACGCCAGGGCGTCGGTGCGAACGGGTTCGGGAAACAGCAAGGGGTTGCTGATGACCAGTGGAACGCGCAGTGTTTCCTCGTAGGCGTTGAACACTTTCTGCCGCAAACCTCCGTGGCTCATCCCCATCTCCCCGTGATCGGACATCCGAACGATCACCGTGTCGTCCAGCATCTGTGGAGTGGCTTCGATCGCGTCGAGCACGCTGCCGATGTGTTCGTCGACCACCCTGTGCATATAGGCGTAGAAGTTGATGTAGTTACGCGCCTGATCGGGTCCGAGCAGCGGCCCGAGCCCGGCTGCCAACAGCAGTTCCGACTGAACCTGGGCTGTCGGTTTGTGATTGAGCGCCAGGATCTCGTCGAAGGTGGGCGGCAAGTCGATACCCTGCTCGAAGGCGCCTGGCGCGTCCGATCCGTAGTTGTCGCACGTGCCGTTCATCGCGTTCCACGTCTGGGGGTACGCGAGGACATCGTGCGGGTTCACGAACGAGACGATCAGCGCCCAAGGCTGTCCGGATGCGACTGCGGGTCCGGAGAGAAACTCGACAGCTTCCTCGGCGACACGGCGATCATGGTCTGCGCACCCGCCACCGAAGTGATCCGGATTGGTGTCCTGGCCCGCGTCCGGCGGAATCCACCCCTCGAAGCCGAATCCTGCCACGTCCGCGCTTGTCGGATCACCACCCTCGACGCCTTTGCTCAGATGCCATTTCCCCCGGTACTGGACGTTGTAGCCGGCCGACGCCAGCAGCTTTGCCATGTTCTGTTCGGAGACCTGCAACTGTGGCTCGGTGGGTGAGACAGTGCCACCTTCGGTGAGCGTTCTGGTGACCCCGTGCTGCGCGGGGTAGAGGCCGGTGAAGAACGTACTGCGACTGGGCGAGCACATCGCGGTGTTGCACACTGCCTGGTCGAAACTCAGCCCGTGATCGGCAATCCTCTTGCGGTTGGGCAGATTCTGTTCAGCCCAGCCTTGTGGCCAGTACATCGGCCGGCGTTCCTGATCGGTGATGATGACAACGATGTTGGGTTTCTGCGGAAACCGATCGGCGGGTGCTGCTTGTACCGGCACCGCGCTCACCGCGCCGGCCGCGACGTCTGCCACTCCCGCGAGGACAAGGGCACCGACGCCACCGAGGAACGTCCGGCGCGGCAATGAATGACAATGCGGGGCTGGAACGTTCTCTGGGTTCACGGGCGTCGTCCTCTCGGAGGCGTTGTCGCCCCAGAGTTGACCGAATCACTCTTCGCTACACATGCGCGAGCAAACTGCCCGTGCGCTGATCAGTTCGATAACCCGATCCGCACAGCGCAGCGGATCCGGTGTCCGGCCGATACCGAGGGTGTCGACTATCGAAATCGTCCTTCGCACATCAGCCTCCTCGACACCCCACGACCAACCGAAGTCGTGATTCCAGAGCAGAACTGCGTTCTTCCCCGGATGGTTTCGGGCATGAACGGGGAGAACGATCACCGCATCCGTGCTCGGACCCTGCGGCCATCGAACTGTCTCACCGTGAACGGATCGTGCTACCGCGTCGACGTATTCGTGTGCGGACCAGTCGTTGCCGTTGGTATGCATGGAAGTACATTCGGTGCCACACACGTTTCGGATGGGTTCGTGGCATCACCGATCGAGTATTGCGCTTTCAGGAAATGAACGGCAACACAACGGATTCGAATTGGCGATGACCGTCGCGGTGGACACTGTGGCCGGTACGGAAAGAGACCAATTCGCAGCGTGCGACGGTGGCTGCAACAGCGTCGAGGCGAACAGGATCCACCATCCCGCCCAGACCTCCACGCAGGAACAACACGTCAGCCTCGATGAGCGGCAACCGATCCCACCACTGCGGATCCGGTCGGCGGAACTGCTCGAGCGCGGACCGCGTCATCGAGCGATCGAACGTCAACGCGGCTCGCGGATGCCGCACCAAACTTGTTGTGGCATGCCACAGTTCTGGGACACTCGGCAATTTCCTCGCGAACACCTGTTCCGGGTCACCCGCACGTAGTGGTAACGGCGCTTCCTCGATGACCAACTTCCGCACCGCAGTGGGACGTTTCTGCGCGATCAACGACGCCGCGTGCCCGCCGAGCGAGTGGCCGACCAGGTCCACCTGCTCGAGTTCGAGATGATCACACACGTCCATGACGTCGTCCGCGAACTCCTCGAACAGATACGACGACGCACGAGCGCTCCGGCCGTGGCCGCGAAGGTCGACCGAGACAACTCGCCGGTTGCGTGATCGCAAGGTCCGCGCGAACTTGTCCCAGGTACCGCTGTCGCCGCCCATCCCGTGCACGAGGACTACCGGAGGCAGATCGGCCACACTGGGATGCGAGCCGGAATCGCGGTAGCTGATCTGGACCCCGCCGGCACTTCGTACGTTAGCGACACTCACGAGTTCCCAGGATAGACCCGTCCTCACGGATTGCTGACGCGGTCAGCCGAGGCTGCAACTCCCCTGGTCGCGTGACCTCGTCGTAGCGACCGAGTCCGATCCTCGCGATGTTTCGCAGCGACTCGCTTGCATCGGCGAAGTAGCCGCAATGCCCTCGAACGGCACCGGTACCGAAAACAATGGCTCCGTGCTGCGCCCGAACTGGAGACGGGCCGTGCCCGATGTGGCCGATCTTCACGCGTGGGAAGTAGCGGATCCAGTCCGACGGACCAAGCGCAGCCCAGAGATTTCCGGCAAAGCACAGGTCTTCGCGCGAACTGGTCCCCATCCCCGGACTACCCAGCACCACGCAATCGTCCACTCGCGCCGACGGGAGAGCGAGTCCGCACACCACGGCCCCGTAGCTGTGCCCGACGAGCGTCACATGCGCCGATCGCGGCAGGATACGAGTCAACCGCGCCAGATCTATCGCACCAAGTTCTGCAAGTGTCCGGGAGAACGACTCGAGAAATCCCCACGGCGTCCGATAACCGACCCACACGATCACCGCGACGCGGTCGTTCGGCCCGAGCGTTCGGAGCATCCTTCCCAGTGTCCATCCGCTCGCCCGTGGTCCTGTCGGACGGTTCTCGTCGAAGTAGTTTCCCAGTCCGTTGTCGTTGCCCGGCACGAAGATCATGATGTGCTCGGCGGTGGCGACATCGCCGAACACCTCCACGATCCGGCCTTCGCCGGTCTCGTCGTACGCCAGAAGTTGTGCGTCGCGTAGCTCCATCGGCTCGTAGTGAAGTCGATCGGTTCCGGAAACGTCAGCTCGACCCGCCGTTTTCATGACACTCCTCGCGAAGAGTTGCAACGACGAGAATCATTGCAACAGTGAGTTTTTGAATGTCATCAACGCTAGGCGCCCGATGGCGTCAGTGCGATGGCGCCAGCGCCCCTACTGTTCGTACAGTCGACTCGACCATGTCCGGTACAGCTGGCTGTACCTACGAGCTCATTCGTACACGCCCTCCACCGACCATCCACCGCCTTCACAGATCATCAGCAACGCCCGCGATTCCTCCAACAGCACCTGAGCCCGCGCGGCCGTGCGCGCCGAGGCTGCGTCCCACCATCGCTCGTCCACCGGCCAGGGCCCGGCCCATCCCTGCACTGCCCATTCCTTGCTCCCCCACTTCAGCCTTCCCGGCTGCGAGCTGAAGACACCGCGCTCAGTGACGTACACGGCGTTGCCGGCCACATCCTCCAGCCATACCTTGGGATTGTCGACGAAGATCGACCCCGGAGACGGCTGCGGCAGACGACCAGGCCACGGGGCTGTCGGATCATGAGCAGTTACCCGCTCGTCACCCAAGGGCAACAGGGTAATTCGCTCCGAGGGCCCTCGACCACCGCTCAGGACACCGACCTGAACAGATTCGCCGCCCAGAAGACCTTGCACGCGCACCAATGCTCGCCTGGCCCGCTCCTCCTCGTCGCCGACACCGCCCCACAGCCCCAACTGCAAAGCGCCGGCACTGACCACCTCCACCGGTTCCAGACGCAACACCGCTATGCCTGCGGTCGGCCGGGTCTCACTGCGCCCGGTGAGCCAGCCGTCCAGTTGCCATCGCACTCGATCGGCCGTTCCCTCCGGTGTCAGAGGTTCGGCGCAACGCCAAGTCCGAGAAAGATTTTCACCGTTGCCCGTGCTGGCCGAAATCGACAGGCGGGTGCACGCCACTGCGGCAGCCGACAATTTGTCGTGCAGGAGACTCGCCAAGGCGCGCCCGGCAAACGCTGCGGCATCCACCCGCTCGATCGACGGATCGTAATGCTGCTCCACTTCCAGATCCGGCGGAAGCGTCCGCGCCGACGGCGGCCGCTCGGGTTCACCGCGCGCCGCACGATGCGCGAGCACCGCATCGGCCCCGAAACGCGAAGCGACGTCCACTGCCGGTAAATCCGCGAAAGCACCGATGGTTCTGATCCCGAGCCTGCGCAGCAGATCCACCAACTCCCCGCGATGCGGCGCAGACAGACTGGGCTCGGCCGCCAACTCCGGCATGGGTAGCGGCGCCAGAAACCGTGCCCCCTCCCCCGGCGGCACCAGCGCTGCCCGGCGCGCGGCAATGACCGCTGTGGACAGTTGATCCGCCACACCCACCTGACTCTCGACGCCCGCAGCAGATGCCTGATCCACCAATCGTTCCGCCGCGGCTTCCTCCGAACCGAAGTACCGACTGACACCTCGCGCACTGAGCACCAACAAACCAGGACGAAGTACCTCGACGCCCGGTGCCACCGCATCGATGGCCGCGGCGACCGGCTCGAACAATCTGGCGTCGCGTTCCGGATCTGCCATCGCCACATACAGTTCCGGGCAGCGGGCCTGCGACTCGCGTCGGCGCAGGCCTCGTCGCACTCCCTCCGCGCGGGCCGTCGCCGAACATGCGATCACCCGATTACCCGAGGTGACTGCGACAGGATGCGTGGCAGGAAGATCGGCAAGCGCTGCCGCTGCCACCGCCGGCCAGTCCGGGCACCACAACGCCAGAACTCTGCTCACAGTGACACCACCCGCGACGACACCACCCGCTCCGACACCACCCGCTCCGACACCACCTGCTCCGACACGGCCTCGACCGGCCGGGAAGGTACCCACTCGACCCGCCCGGCTGCACTGCAGATGTCCAGACGCGTGGTCCGGGGCTGGAACGAGCGCCCCCGAGCACGAACCGCGAGGCTCAGGGAACTGAGCCGACCACGCCCCAACTCACGGCCCTGACCGAACCCACCGTAACCATGAACCCGAGCGTCCAACCGAACTTCGGCCCCGTCCCAGTGACCTTCGGTGACAACAAGAGTCGAGCCCTTGCTCCGGGCGCGCGCCACCACCGCTCGCGCACGCGACGGGGATACCGACGCACCCGCCAATCCCAGAATCACCAGATCCATACCGTCGAGCAGCACAGCAGCGATCTCGACCGGATCCGGCCCAGGCGCCGGAATGAGCGCCAGACGTTCCAGTTGCGCACCCATCTCGTACGCCGCCAGCAATCCCAGTCGAGGTTGCCCGATGACTGCCACATGCCCCCCGGACGCCGTCACGGACGCGACCAATCCCAAGAGCAAGGAAGCAGCGCCCTCGACGGACACCACGGTTCCGCGCACCAAACCGCCCTGCGGTAGCAATGCCCCGATACCTTCCGGCACTGGGAGAACACCAGCCTTGTGCGCGCGGTCCACGACCGGTATGTCCCGGTCGGCAACACTCTCGAAGGCTGCTGCACTTGTCCCGGAAACACCAGCCACGGAAACACTCGGTCCCGAAAACGACGTATCGCCGCGAGAGGGAATGGACGCGATCTGTCGGCGGAGCTGTGCCAGCCGATCCTGACGGGACAACCCCGCCGCATCTGCCGACAGCTCCACCAACTCGGTCACCTCGGTCATCCCCATCCTCCGGAACACCGGAAAAACTCACTCGGCAGCAATCCATAACCAGCCGGCAAACCGCGGGGAAGTCGGGTCTGACATGCATCCAACGAACAGCAATTTCGAACATATTTTCGAACTGTTTTCAGTAAACCGTGTCACCCCCGACACGTCAAGCAGAGCAAAAAACCCAGTTCACAGGAGCCTCGAGCGTCACAGTGGCATCAATCCATTAACCTTGAGATGTGACAGCTCAGGAGCAGACCGGGAGGGGCATCGGGCCCGAATACCTGCTGGCGGGGCGGTACCGACTCCGCTCCAAGATCGGCGACGGAGGCATGGGCGCCGTCTGGCTGGCCCGCGACACCCTCCTCAGCCGTGACGTCGCGGTGAAACAGGTCACAAGCACGGAAGGCCTCGACACCGAAACGGCCGAAGAGGTCCGTGAACGTACATTGCGCGAAGGCAGGAACGCCGCAAAGCTCACCCACCCCCACTCCATCGCCATGTACGACGTCGCGATCGAGTCCGGTGAACCGTGGTTGGTCATGGAGTACTTCCCCGCCCGCAGCCTCGCCCAGGCGATGAACCTGGCCGACACGTTGCCACCGCTGGAGGTCGCGCAGATCGGCGCGCAGATCGCTGCGGCACTCACCGAGGCGCACGCCGCCGGCATCGTCCACCGCGACATCAAGCCCGGCAACATCCTGATCGCCGACCGAGGCAAGTCTCTCGGCACCGTCAAGATCAGTGACTTCGGCATCGCCCGCGCAAAGAGCGACGTATCCGACACCCAGGACGAGGTCATCACCGGCACTCCCGCGTACTTTGCACCCGAAGTTGCCCGCGGCGACGATCCCACCGAGGCCAGTGACGTCTTCTCACTCGGGTCGACGCTCTACACGGTGATCGAGGGTCAACCGCCCTTCGGCATCGACTCGGACGCCATCGCTCTACTGCATCGTGTCGCCAAGGCCGAGATCTACCGACCCACCAAGTCCGGACCGCTCACCGACGTTCTCCTTCAGCTCCTCGAGCCGGACCCCACCCGTCGGCCGACGATGGCTCAGGCACGCGACGCGCTCGCTGCAGCCGCGACGGGCGGTGGCACGATCGAGCAGTTGATCGACGCTCCCGTCTACTCGTCCGAAGGCGCCGTGCCGGCGTGGGCTCACCGCACCACACAACTCGCCGACCCACACCGCCGCAATCGCCTGACCGGCTCCACGATCACCGGACTGCCTGCAGTGCAACAGAACACGCCACTGCGGAACGTCCCCAGCCCCATGGACATGTTCTCCTGGCCGCCGCGGATACCGACCGGCCCCGCCGATGCCAGCACCCGCGACAAGGTAGTGGCCTGGGCTCCCCTCGCCATGACAGGCATGGTTGCCGTCATCATCTTGGCCGCACTGATTGTCGTCATCCTGGTGTTCACGGCCTGACCGGACGCTCTACGCGGGCAGAATGTTTGCGTTGAGGTGAAACACGTTGTCCGGGTCGTACTTCGCCTTGACGGCGGACAATCGCGCGTACTTCGCCGCACCGTAGGACGCTCGCACTCGGTCCTCGTCGACATCGGTCATGAAGTTGACGTACCCGCCTTGATTGGACGAGAACGGACGCAAGGCTTCCCAGGTCTCACGCACCCACGATCGATCCAATTCCAGTGTCCCGGCATCGGTGGCCGTAGCCGTCATGTTGCACACGTAATGTGGTGTGCGAGAACCACCGAACGCAGTGTCGTCCTCGCCGACGGAGGTGAAAGCTCCCTGCAGCGGAAAGATCGGCATGAAGGACATCGGCGACGATTTCTTGCCCGCTTGCTCGGTCAGAACATCGATCACGTCGTCGGAGAAATCCACCAGGTCCAAGGCCTTCTCATAGGCGTATGCACCCCATGGTTCCGATTCGTCGAGCATCGACTGTAAACCGATGTACGGGAGCGGGGTGACGAACTCGAACAGCGTCGGCACGCCCTCTCGAATCGGCGCAATCGCGTTCGAGTGTTCCTCTTCCGATCCGAAACCGGCTACCAGCAACGCGTATCCGGGCAGCAGGTGAAACTGATCCGGAACAAACGGTGCCGGAGGCGCGGACAAACCGACGGCAACCATCGCTCCTGCATTTCTCGGCAGGGCAGGCACCACTTCGCGGCACAGACGAAGCGCTGCGGGTCCGTCCTCCATCCCCCAGAAGAACAGTCCCAGATGCACTTCCGGACCGATCTCGCTCAGACGGTACTCGAACTCGGTGACCACTCCGAAGTTTCCGCCGCCGCCGCGCAGCGCCCAGAACAAGTCGCTGTGATCGTTCTCGGAGGCCCGCACGATCGAACCGTCGGCGAGCACCACCTCTGCCGACACCAGATTGTCGATCGCCAGGCCGAGCGTGCGCGTCAACCACCCCATGCCGCCGCCGAGGGTCAGGCCACCGACGCCGGTATCACTGATCACTCCACCGGTCACTGCCAATCCGTGTTCCTGCGTCGCGGCGTCGAGGTCGGCAATCGTCGCACCACCACCGACCCTGGCTCGCTTCGCGGACGGGGCGACACTGACTACGTTGATCGCACTGAGATCGATCATCACACCGCCTTCACACACCGAGGTACCTCGGTAGGAATGCCCACCGCCTCTGACCGAAACCTCCAACGAATGGGCTCTGGCAAATGCAAGTGCCACAGACACATCCGACGCCGACCGGCACCTGGCGATCACCGCCGGACGATGATCGATCTGCCCGTTCCAGATCGACCTGGCGTCGTCGTACTCCGGATCTCGGGGGCTGAACACAGAACCCGTGATCGCCGATTTCAGTGGCGCGAACTCGACCGTCGTCATCATGCACCGTCCTCATCGGGTGTCGCGGTGAGAAGCAGGTACTCCCACTCCATCACGAACGGCTCGCTTCCGCTGCCGTACTTCTTTGCCAACTCGAGCAGATCGCGATCGAGCGCCTGCGTGCGGTCAGGATCGTCGGCGATGTTCCGGTACACCGCGATGGTCGGGCCGTAATTCTTCTTGAAGAAATCGCGGAAATCTTCCGGCCCGCTGAATGTGTCCACACGAAGTACGTCTTTCCTTGCGGCAACATCGCCGAGCAGATCACGAACATGGTTCTCGTCGCCCCACAAAGGCGCCGGCTGCGAACCAGGAGGCGGGGGCGGTGCATACGGCTTCATCGTTTTGAACATCTCGCCGATGAACCCCGTCGGAGTCCAACTCAGCACTCCGATCTTTCCGCCGGGTCGGCATACTCGCAAAAGTTCGTCCGCGGCGCGCTGATGATGCGGGGCAAACATCACACCGACGCACGAGAGCACTACGTCGAACTCGTTGTCGCCGAACGGAAGAGCCTCGGCATCGGCCTCCTGCCAATCGAGTTCGACACCCGCGAGTGCCGCGGCCTCCCGTCCTGCCACGAACAGTTCGGGAGCCAGGTCGGTGGCGATCACCTGCGCACCCAGCGCAGCCGCCGGAATGGCGGCGTTGCCGGACCCCGCCGCGACGTCGAGCACCCGATCTCCTTTCTGCACGCCGCATTCACGCACCAATACAGGTCCGAGTTCCGCGATGACCTGCGTCGCCACCGCCGGATAGTTACCAAGCCCCCACATTGCCCGGTGCTTGGCCTTCAGCTCCCGGTCCAACCCGAGAGTCCCCGTTGATTCACTCATTACCGTTCTCCTTCAATAATTTTCGTACTCGGAGCCCGACAGCGTTCATGCCGTTACTCCGACGCTACGACGACGGTTCGCTCCTCTCCAGTACGAAATCTGTACCGGAGCACCCCGGAGGCCTACGATCGAGAGATGGGGTCCTCGTACCACCAGTTCTGCCCCGTCGCCAAGGCGATGGAGCTACTCGACGAGCGGTGGACACTGCTTCTCCTCCGCGAACTGATCATGGGAAGCGAACATTTCAACGATCTCCGCCGCGGGCTCCCGCGAATGTCACCGACTCTGCTCTCGACCCGGCTTCACCAACTCGCGGTCGCCGGCATTGTGGAGCGAGAAGAAACCGACTGTGTCGTCAGCTATCGTCTGACCGACGCCGGCCGCGAACTGCGCCCTGTGGTCGAAGCTCTCGGCATCTGGGGTACCAGGTGGATCGGTGAACTGGGCGACGAAGATCTGGATCCGAAGCTGCTGCTGTGGGACATGCATCGCCGCGTGGATCATTCCGTGGTGCCTGAAGGCAAGACCGTGGTGCACTTCGCATTCTCCGGAGTACGTGGACATTCGCGGAACTGGTGGCTCGTCATCAATTCCGGTGAGGTGGACATGTGCGATATCGATCCGGGTTTCGACGTTGCAGTGTCGGTCTCTGCGGGCTTGCGACAGATGACCGAGATCTGGCGAGGTAACCTGACCTGGTCGGACGCCATACGGTCCGGTGACGTCACCATTTCTGGGCCTACTGCGTTGCGTCGTAGCCTGCCTTCGTGGTTCGAGCTGTCGACTTTCGCGTCGATCCCGCGCCCCGCGTAGCGCGCGCTCACCAGCCCCGTTCCGTCCTGTTACAGAGCTGTTGCAGACCGTGACACCGTCGACGAACGGTGACCACCTGCCGGTGACACTGACCGAGAAGTCTCTGTTGTATGCCCAGCCACCGCGGAATCATCCGCTTCGTCGCACTCGGTGCAGTCGTGCTCGGTGCGGTCGCGCTCAGCTCCTGCTCGTACACAGAAGAAGCACAACCGAAGAGCGGTAACTACCTTGCCACTCAGCCTGATTCAGGACCTTCAGGCGGCGAGATCGAGGACGGCATCAGCTTGCAGGACACTCATGTGCCCGCGCTTGCCCGTCTCGATTCCGCACTGCTCGCGGCGCTCCAGTCGGCAGCGGCCGACGCACAGGCATCCGGCGTGGACATGCACGTCACGTCGGGTTGGCGGTCCGCGGCATACCAACAGCGACTGTTCGACGAAGCCGTCGTCAAGTACGGCAGCGTGGACGAAGCGTCCAAGTGGGTGCACTCGCCGAGCCTGTCCAAGCATGTCAGTGGACAGGCCGTCGACATCGGACCGACCGACGCCGACGACTGGCTCATTCAGCACGGCAGCGATTACGGCCTCTGCCAGACCTACGCCAACGAGATGTGGCATTTCGAATTGGCAACCACTCCTGGCGGGGAATGCCCGCCACAACTGAGCAACCCCTCGGACGAGAGAGCGGAAGGCTGATCATGACACGAGTCAAACCAGCGAGACTGATTGCCGCACTGGCACTCTTGATCCTCGGAGTCGTCGAATTCGAATTGGCGGTCAACACCACCGGTGGTCAGATCGTCGACCAACAACTCATGGTGGGTGCGGCCACCTCCGAACGCCTCAGCGTGTTCTCCGCCGAGTTCATCGGCCTCGTCACCCCGATACTGATAGTGGGAGGAGTGCTCGTGGCGCTCATGATCACATTGCGCAACAACCCGATTGCGCTAGCTTTACGCGTCGTCGTCGTGACCCTCGGTCCCATCACGACGGCCTGGGTTCTCAAACAATCGCTGGATCGACCGGACCTGAACGGTCTGGTGATGCACAATTCCTTCCCCAGCGGCACTTTGACGGCCATAGCTGCTCTGGTCTGCGCGATCGTGATCGTCACGCCCTCGAGGTGGCGGGCGGTCGTTGCGGTCAACGGTGCGCTGATCACCATCGGAACCGCGATCTCGGTAGTCGTGCTGCAATGGCACCGCCCGAGCGACGTGATCGGTGCACTACTGCTCGTCGGCTGCTACACCCTCGCTGTGTCGGCATTTCCGTTGAACACCAGCGTCGCCCGGCATGCGGTGCTGGCAGACTCAGGCAACGAGCGACTCTCGCGAGTGTGACCCCTGTACCCTTGGCTGACCGAGATTTCTCCGACCGCAGAAGGCCCCTGATCATGGCGAGTCCAAGGTGAGCTCATGGTGAGCATTCTTTTCATAGAAGACGATCCAGCCGTGGCCGAGGCAATCACGTTGGGACTGAACCGACTCGGGCACAACGTCAGCCATCGCCCCGACGGTAACGGTGATTTCGACGACACCCTGGGTGCCACGGACCTCGTCCTACTCGACCTCGGGCTGCCGGGTGCCGACGGTTACGAGATCTGCCGACGTATCCGCACCCGAAGTTCGATCCCGATCATCATTCTGACCGCTCGGTCCGACGACATCGACACCGTCGCCGGCCTGGAAGCCGGTGCCGACGACTACGTCGTCAAACCGGCCAGTCCGCGCGTCCTCGACGCTCGTATCAAAGCCGTCGTGCGGCGCTCGGCACCGGCAACGACGCGCCCGGATGCGACGCCGGGTGCAGAGACGTTCGGCGACCTGGAATTGGATCGGTCGTCGCTGCAGGTCCGCAAGGCCGGGATGCTGCTGACCCTCACCCCGACCGAACTCCGACTGATCCTGGCGCTGACCGAGAACCCCGGACAGGTCCTGAGCCGCCGACAGTTGTTGTCCGCAGCCTGGGACCAGGAGTATCTGGGTGATTCCAGAATCGTCGATGCAGCAGTGCAGCGGCTGCGCGGAAAGATCGAGGACGACCCGGCCGCGCCGACCGTCATCGAAACGGTGCGCGGGTTCGGGTATCGCTTCAACACCAGCCCAGCCCGATGAGACCGACCTGGCTTCAGGTCGACGGTCTGCGAACCAGGCTCGTGCTCGTGTTCATCGCAATCGTCGTGATCATCGCCGGGGCAACCGCGGGTGTCGTCTCGTTCATGGCACGGTCGTGGATCTATTCCAACGCTCAGGATGTCGCGACCGCACAATTTCGCGACGAACTGCAATACGTCAACGGAACACCGGTAGACGAGTTGACGCCTGCCAACCTCCAACAGATCTTCCAGTCCGACATGACGCTGATCGTCGACGGCGAAGTCATCCGTCAAGGATCCGTGGATGCGGCGACCATTCCGCCCAGCTTCGACGAAGGTTTGGACAGTCCGAAGCTGATCCGTTTCGAGAGGCTCGACTCCCAGCGCATCATGTTGGGAATGTCCGTCAATGTCGTGGACATGAGCACGGACGACAGCTACGACAACGAGACATTGGTCAAAGCCGTCACCATCCGGCCGCTGGTAGGAGTGCAGGACAAGTTCGACGACCTGCTTCGAGCTGTCGGCCTCACCCTCGCCGCCGGTGTGTTGGTGAGCGGACTACTCGGGCTGTGGATCGCGTCGACGCTTGTCCGTCCGCTCAAACGCCTGGACAAGGCGGCCGCCCGCGCTGCCGACGGCGACCTCAGCGTCCGACTCCCCGAAGACGGAGTAGCCGAACTCGCCCAGGTCACAACAACGTTCAACAACATGGTCGCTCGCAACGAAGCGGTCATCCGAGGTCTGGAAGAATCGGAAGAGCAGTCGAGAAGGTTTGTCGCAGACGTCTCCCACGAGCTCCGGACGCCGCTCGCAGCACTGGTGCCGGTCAGTGAGATCCTCCGTGAAGAGATCCCCAATCTTCCGCCCGACGCCGCCGCTGCCGCGCGCATCGTGAGCAGTGAGATCGGCAAGCTCACTCGACTTGTCGAAGACCTCATCGAAATGTCTCGCCACGACTCTCAGCAAGCGCACCTCGTCCTCGACGACGTCGACCTCGTCGAATTGACCGAGCGCACACTCGAGAGCCGCGGATGGACAGACACCGTCGAACTGCGCGCACCCGAAAGTGTCAGCGCCAGAGTCGATTCGCGTCGGATCGACATTGTCGTCGCCAACCTCGTCGGCAATGCACTGCGCCACGGAGCGCCCCCGGTTCGCGTCGAGTTGAGCGTCGAATCCGGTTTCTCCGTCATCACCGTCGTCGACCACGGCCCCGGCATCTCACCCGAAGACCGGCAGGCGATCTTTCGGCGGTTCTACAAGGTCGACACCGCGCGCGGACGCAGCGAGGGCAGCGGACTCGGACTCTCGCTCGCCGTCGAGAACGTGCACCTGCACGGCGGCACCATCGGCGTCGACCAGGTGGATGGTCGCACGGTCTTCACGGTTCGCCTGCCCCGTCGCTGACCCCTTCCCGAGCGAACGTACCTTTCGGCGCACCCAAGGCGATCGTCGTACCGTTCGCTCGAAAAGGGGTGGGCACTTCGCACCCTGAACCGTCCGCGTTCGACCAAATAGTGGGATTCTGGTTTCAACATGTGAAACCACGCGAGTAGCGTCGGCATCGTCGAACAGCGTAGAGATCGGAGGGCACCATGACGCAGGCGTCGCGGCTGGAAAAGACGGCCGTCTCCCCGAAGGCGTGGACGATGCTCGGAATCGGCGTCGCAGCCCAGGCCGCAGGCACCGTCTTCGTCAGCACCCCCGCCTTTTTGATCCCGCTGCTGCATTCCGAGCACGGCCTCTCGTTGACGCAGGCCGGAACTCTGGCCGCTGCACCCACTTTCGGCATGGTTCTCACGCTGGTGGCGTGGGGAGCGATGGCTGACAGATTCGGCGAGAAATGGGTCATCTCCATCGGGCTCGGCCTGACGGCGATCGCCGCGCTGGCCGCGACCACCACCGACAACTACACCCTCCTCGGGATCGCATTTCTGCTGGGCGGAATGGCTGCGGCGAGCACCAACGCTGCCAGTGGACGTGTTGTGGTCGGCTGGTTTCCCAAGGATCGGCGCGGCCTCGCGATGGGAATCCGGCAGATGTCACAGCCCCTGGGCGTGACCATCGCGTCGCTGACCATCCCGACTCTCGCTGCGAACGTAGGAATCGGTTCGGCCGTCGGACTGTCGGTAGCTCTCAACGGCGTTCTCGCCCTGATCTGCGCCGTCGCATTGATCAATCCCCCGCGGCCGGCGGCGCGGCCCACAGACATCCCGGTCGAGACGATCAACCCTTATCGCTCGAACTGGTTCCTGTGGCGCATTCACGTCGTCTCGGCACTGCTGGTGTTTCCGCAGTTCACCCTTTCGACATTCGGTCTGGTCTGGCTGATCAGCGAGCAAGGATGGGACGCTGCGCCCGCTGGGCTCCTGATCGGGATCTCCCAGTTCGTGGGTGCACTCGGACGCATCGTTGTCGGCATCTGGAGTGATCGCGCCGGAAGCAGAGTAGGCCCGCTGCGGTTGGTTGCCGTCTCCGCGTCTGCGGTCATGTTGGCAATGGCGGCAGCCGGCGCAGCGCCTTGGGGCGTTCCCGCCTTGATCCTGCTGCTGGCAACCACTATCAGCGTCGCCGACAACGGTTTGGCATTCACTTCCGTCGCCGAAGCTGCCGGGCCGAAATGGCAAGGAAAAGCATTGGGCGCACAGAACACCGGGCAGTTCATTGCCGCGTCAGCAGTGGGCCCGGTGGTCGGTGCGCTGATCGGCGCGGTCGGCTACCCGCTCGCCTTCGCGATAGTCGCGGCATTTCCCGCCGCAGCAATTCCCTTGGTGCCCAGCCGCGATCGCGACATCAGCGTCTAGTCCCTCATCGGATTCGGTTGCACTGCAGGTCCCGTCAGATCACAATGCGGCTTGCAGGCAACCGAATCCGCTTCCTGAACAGGCTCTACTGTCGGAGTTCGGATCAGCGTCGCGGCGATCGCTGCACCGATCAACAGCAGTGCCACACAGATGTACATCGCGTACCGGAACCCGTCGGAGAAACTCGTCGGATCGACCAGACTTTCGGCGTCGATACCCACGAGGGCAGGCAAGGCCGCGACGGCAAGAAGTTGGCTCGTGCGAGCAACGGCATTGTTCACACCGGATGCGATTCCGGACTGCTCCACCGGTACCGAACCAAGCACCGCGGCGGTCAACGGCGCGACCATCACCGCCAGGCCGAGCCCGAACACAAGAACTCCCGGCAGCACGACGGTCAGGTACGACGCATCCGGGCCGATCCGCGTCATCAACACCAACCCCACCGCGGCAACGGCGGGCCCGACCGTCATCGGCAACCGCGGTCCGTGCGTCTGCGCGTAACTGCCCGCGCGCGAAGACAACAGCAGCAATGCCAAGGTGATCGGTACCGTTGCGACGCCGGCAGCCACCGGCGAGTACCCGGCAACCAATTGCAGTTGCAGCACGAGCAGGAAGAACACACCGCCCAGCGCCGCATAGACCGCAAGGGTCACCAGATTGGCCGCGACGAACATCCGCGAACGGAACAGGGACGGCGGCACAAGGGCACTCGGTGAGCGTCGTTCCACCACGACGAACAGGCAGAGCGCGATCACTCCGATCAGCCCGACTATCGGGTTGACCTCGATCAGCCCGTACGTCAGTGCGCCGAGACCGACTACTGCGCAGGCAGATCCGACCACGTCCAGGTGCTCGGGCGGATGCGGGTCGCGGCTCTCCGGTACATGGCGCACCGCTGCCCACACCACGACGATCGCCAGCGGGATATTGAGCAGGAATACCGATCGCCATCCCGCCACTTCCACCAGCCAACCACCGAAAAGCGGTCCGATGGCGCCGGCAACACCACCTAAACCCGACCACAATCCGATTGCCGCGCCGCGGTCCTCCTCACGAAGTGACGCGGAGATGATGGCAAGGCTGCCAGGTGTCAAGAGCGCAGCTCCCACTCCCTGCAGGATTCGTGCAATCACCAGAAACGTGATGTCAGGTGCAATTCCGCAGAGCAACGACGCGACCGCGAACCAGACCGTCCCCCACACGAATACCCGTCGCCGACCCCAACGATCACCGAGGGCTCCCCCGAGCAGAATCAGCGACGCCAAGGCCAAGGTGTAACCGCTGAGCGTCCACTGCAGTCCGGCGACACCGGAACCCAGTTCTTCACCGATGTGAGGAAGAGCAATGTTGACGACGGTGCCGTCGAGGAGAGCCATGCTCGAGCCGAGAACGGTGGCGGCGACAACCCAACGCCCACGCTTCGACGCGAGCGCCAGTGGTTCCGTCATCGGTCCATGGTGCGCCTTCGCACGCAATCGCGAAAGAGCGCGCGGGAATTCAGTCGATCTGGCGGCGATGTGCCCAACGCGTCAACGCATTGCGATTGGACTGCTGAGTCTTTCGCAGGACGTTCGATGCGTGAGTCTCGACCGTCTTCACGGAAATCACCAGGTCCTCGGCGATTTCACGGTAGGTGTACCCACGTGCCAGCAATCTGAGCACTTCGAGTTCTCGCGGAGTCAGCGAGTCGAGTTCCGGATCGAGTTGCGGCTCGGGTGCGTTGGAACGCCCGGTGAAGGAGTCCAGTACGAAGCCTGCCAGGCGAGGCCCGAACACTGCGTCACCACCGGCAACGCGTCGTACACCCTCGGCCAGTTCGGATCCCGAGATCGTCTTGGTCACGTACCCGCGCGCACCGCCGCGGATCACCGCGATCACGTCCTCGGCCGCATCGGAAACGCTGAGCGCCAAGCACACCGGGCCGGAATCGATTCCGCGCAGAACTGCCACTCCACCACCGTCAGGCATGTGGACATCGAGCAGAACGACATGCGGTTTCGTCGAGTTGATACCCGCGATCGCCTCAGCGACGCCACCGGCTTCACCGACTACGTCCATGTCTGCCTCGCGCGAGAGTTCCGCCCTCACCCCGGAGCGGAACACTGCATGATCGTCGACAAGAAATACGCGGTACGGGGGCGGCGCAAGCGAAGTCACTGGGGCTGTTCCTCGGGGTTGTCGACACGGTCAGCAGTCTGGTCCCACTTTAGAGCAGAGTCACCGAGCGGCATGTGCACGCGGATCTCGGTGCCCTTTCCGATGTCGGATCGAACCACGACGCGGCCACCCCGTCGCTCGATGCGACCACGAATCGACTTGGCCAAACCCTGACGGTCCTCCGGCACCGCATTGACGTCGAATCCGACTCCGCGATCACGAACGAACACACTGACCTGGTCGCCCTCGACCTCGGCGAAAAGATTGATTTCCTTCTCCCCCGAGTGCTTTGCCGAGTTCACGAGAGCTTCACGCGTCGCACCGAGGAGCGCGGTGAACGCTTCCTTGGGCAGACCGTTCTCGACGCCTTCGCCTTCGAGTTGTACGTCGCCGACCGTGACGGGGCGGACCGTGACGCCATGCTGGTCCTCCACTTCACCGGCGATGATCTTCAGACCTTCGGTCAGGCTCGTGTGGTCGATATCCCCGCCGCTGAACAACCACTTGCGCAGCTCGCGTTCCTGACCACGGGCCAGGCGCGCCACCTCTTGCGGATTGTCGGACTGCTTCTGAATCAGCGCCAACGTCTGAAGTACGGAGTCGTGCAGATGCGAGGCGATCTCTTCACGTTCGTCGTTGCGAATTCGGGCCGCACGCTCGGCGCCGAGAGCCCGCCACATCCGCAGCCACAGCGGCACCGTCAACAAACCGACACCGATCAGCGTCACCACCACGGCCAGCAGGGACGAGCGCAGTGCTTCGAGGTCGACCTGAGCGAGGACGACGACGCCGAGACCCAAGATGATCAAGGTCGCTCCCCCGACCACCCGCGCCCACGTGAGAACGGTAGGCCGCTGCGGCAAGCCGATGACGGTCCGGGGACCGTCGGAGTCGAACTCGCGCCACACCAAAGCGGCACCGATCGCGACGACGAAGAACGGTGCGAGCACCGAACCCGCCGTGCCGCTGAACAGCCAGGACAACGCGGCTGCGCCGCCCAATCCGAGTGCGATCAAGCCGTACGCCCGCTGCCGCTCGGCCGCGGACGGCTTCTGGGTGTCCGTGCCGGCTGAGGTGAAGATCCAGAGGGCGCCGTAAATCACGATGCCGGATCCGGCCATCGCCGCCAGAATCGCGAAGGCGACTCGAACCTTCAGGACGTCGATCCCGAGATGATCGGCGATACCGCCTGCAACACCGGCGACGATGCGACCGCCGGAGCGCCGCTCCAGCTTTCGCAATGGAACACCGCCCGGGATGGGCACACCCTTCTTCATGGGTACGGCATGCACCGGTACCCCGTTGACGGGCGGGCCTCCCGTGAACCCGGGAACGGGACCGCTCACGAACGGCGGATCTGACAGATATTGCACATAGTCGATACTGGCACGAACCACTCGCACTCACATCAGGGTCCAACCCTGAATCAGGGCGGCGCCCCTGGCCCCGATCGTCGCAAAGATCAGGGTTGGCCCTGATGCGCGGAGGCCGCCCCGGAAGCCAGGATTGATTCATGAACAATCCGACTTTCCAAGAACAGATCCAGGATCTGTGGCGGACCCGCCCCGTGCGTCTGCCGGCACAAGGTCACGTGGCCGGGGTATGCGCCGGAATCGGATACCGGTATGGCATCGACCCCATTCTGGTACGTGTCGCGTTTGTGGCCTCCACTATTTTCGGCGGCTCAGGCATCCTTCTCTACCTCGCCGGGTGGTTGGTGCTCGCCCGCGCCGGTGACGGATCGTCCCCCGCACAGTCGTTGATGGGCCGCGGACACAGCTCCGATTCCAGCACCAAGACCATCGTCTTGTTGGTGGCTCTCGCCATCGCGGCTACGACCGTCGGGCCTGTCGGCGTCGGCCTGGGTGGTTCCGGTCTGATCGGGTTGATTCTGATGGTCGGAGGCCTGTGGCTGCTCTACCAACGAGCGCCGGTCCCGCCTGCGCTGCCACAGAGCACGTCACCGTACGTCGGCGCGGGTACCGCGTATCCAGGCACGGGATTCACGCCCGGGCCGTTCACTCCCGGATACTTCGCACCCAATCAGCCGCCCGTGTACACGCCGTACACAAAACTCCCCGACAGCTACGTGCCCGAGGAACGGCCGGCCGAACAGTCACCGCAATCTCAGGCCGATCATCCGACGATCAACCTGTCGAAGGACCCGAGCGCTTCAGCCGCCGCCAATCCGACCGAGGTGATCGGCGAGGCCGCCATCACACCGCCCTCCTGGGATCCGCTCGGTGTCGCTCCGTTCGCCTGGGATCTCCCGGACCCGGCAGTCAAAGCCACGCCGCTGCTGCCTTTGCCACCACGTAAGCGTCGCTCGCGATGGACGCTGACAGTGCTCGGACTCGCGATCATCGTCGCCGCCGTCACCGGGGCAGCGGGCGCGGCAACCGGCAACGAGTGGTTCACTCCCGGCCGAGTCGGTGCTGTCGGACTCGCCGTCATCGCGCTCGGCCTGATCCTCGGGGCATTCTTCCGCAAGGGGTACGGCCTGCTGGTCGTCACCGGACCGCTCGTGGGTTTCGTGCTTCTCGCCTCGTTGGTCTACCCGATCGATTTCGACGCCTCGGGTGAGCAAAGATGGACTCCGGCAACCGCTTCCGAGTTGGAGCCGTCGTACTCGGGAGCCTTCGGAAGCTTCACTCTCGACCTCAACGGGGTCAAGTTCACCGAGGACAAGACCATCGACGTCGCGGCGTCGTTCGGTGAGTTCGTCGTCATGGTGCCACCAACCGTCAACGTCAAGAACAGCTGCACCGTCGTCATGGGTGACGGATCAGGTTGCCTCGACGGCGGAATACACCCGGGCCGTGATGTGACACCGGATTCGCCCACACTGACCATCAACGCCAAAGCTACGTTCGGCAGTCTGAAGGTGACGCAATCATGAGCGACTACGACGAGACCACAGAGCACGACGAGACCCGAGAATCCAAGCGCCCCTCGGCACTTCTGCTGATCGCCGGACTGGCCGCACTTCTGGTCAGTGTGTGGGCGTTGGTCGGGCCGTTCTCCCTGGCGCCGGCAGCGAACATTCAATTCCGTTGGCTGTTCGTCGGTGCCGCCGTCGTGGCAGGACTACTGCTGGTGATTCTGCCGAATCGGCGCAACCGGAAGTAAAACTGCTGTGCGCCTTTATTAACCGCGGGGGGTTAATAAAGGCGCACAGTTGTTTTTACTCCCACTCGATAGTTCCCGGCGGCTTGCTCGTCACGTCGAGGACTACGCGGTTCACGTCCGCAACCTCGTTGGTGATTCGAGTCGAGATGCGCTCGAGGGTCTCGTACGGCAGACGCGTCCAGTCCGCGGTCATCGCGTCTTCACTCGAGACCGGACGCAGCACGATCGGATGACCGTACGTCCGGCCGTCACCCTGCACGCCCACGCTTCGGACGTCGGCAAGGAGAACGACCGGGCACTGCCAGATGGTTCCGTCCAAGCCTGCAGACGTAAGCTCTTCGCGCGCAATGGAATCTGCCTGACGCAAGATCTCGAGGCGATCGCGGGTGACCTCACCGATGATGCGGATACCGAGTCCGGGACCGGGGAACGGCTGGCGTCCGACGATCTCTTCGGGCAGGCCGAGTTCGCGGCCCACTGCACGGACCTCGTCCTTGAACAGCAGACGCAACGGTTCGACCAACTTGAACTGCAGGTCTTCCGGCAGCCCGCCGACATTGTGGTGGCTCTTGATGTTTGCAGTTCCCGTGCCGCCGCCCGACTCCACGACATCCGGGTAGAGCGTGCCCTGGACGAGGAAGTCGACGGTCGCACCATGAGATGCGTTCTCGCCCAGAACATCACTGACTGCGCCTTCGAAGCTGCGGATGAACTCGCGGCCGATGATCTTGCGCTTGGTCTCGGGATCGGTGACGCCTGCCAACTCACCGATGAAGGTGTCCGCGGCATCCACGGTGATCAGACGAGCGCCGGTTGCCGCGACAAAATCCTGCTCGACCTGCGTGCGCTCACCGGCTCGCATCAAACCGTGATCGACGAAGACGCATGTCAACCGGTCGCCGATTGCGCGCTGAACCAAAGCCGCAGCGACAGCGGAGTCGACGCCACCGGACAGACCGCAGATGGCGTGTCCGTCTCCGACCTGCTCGCGAACCTGCTCGATCAGCGCATCGGCGATGTTCGACGCCGTCCACGCTGCCGGAATACCGGCAATCTCGTGCAGGAAGCGGCTCAGGACCTGCTGACCGTGCGGGGAATGCAGAACCTCAGGGTGGTACTGCACACCGGCGAGCTTGCGGGCGCGGTCCTCGAACGCCGCGACGGGAGCACCGTCGCTGGTCGCGGTCACCTCGAAGCCGGAAGGCGCTTCGGTGACGGCGTCACCGTGGCTCATCCATACCGGCTGCGTCGAGGGAAGACCGTCGTGGAGCAATCCGCCGGATACCGCGATGTCGGTACGGCCGTATTCGCGGGTACCGGTCTCGGCGACGGTGCCGCCCAGGGCGCCTGCCATTGCCTGGAATCCGTAGCAGATTCCGAAAACCGGAATGTCGTGATCGAACAGTGCGGGATCAAGCTTGGGAGCACCGTCTGCGTAGACACTCGAGGGCCCACCCGAGAGCACAACAGCCAAGGGGTTCTTGGCCACGATCTCCTCGACGGTCGTGGTGTGCGGAATCACCTCCGAGTAGACCTTGGCTTCGCGAACTCGCCGTGCGATCAACTGCGCGTACTGCGCCCCGAAGTCGACGACAAGAACTGGTCTCTGCTGCTCGATATCTGCCACAGGTGCAGTCTAATCGCCGCAGCCAGCGCTTCTGCGCATGCATGGACTCAGCCCGCTACTCGGCCGAGCGAGCGCGAGGTACGTCACTACAAAGGCCGCCCCTCAGAACTGCGCGGCGACCTCGCGCGGATCTAGACCACCGTCCAGGTCAACGGCGCCCCAATCACCCGCACCTTAGCTTCGGCAATCAATTCGGCAGCATCATCGCAGGCCAGAGCCCGAAATGGACGAAGGGTGAATTTTCTGGACGTTTGACCGATTCGCCTGAACCAAACGTCCAGTAAAGGTAATCTCGCCCGTCAAGTGATCAGGATCACGATCGCAAACGGCCGGCGCCGCCGAACGGCGCTCACCTCGAGGAGGACCTGTGCGTCGATTCATACGACGACTCGCCATACCTGTCGCGGCTGTGACGGCTGCCGCCGGACTTCTAGTCCTCGGCACGCCGGCCACTGCTGACGAAGCCCCGCCGACCACTTTCACCGGCACGACCGACAACCTGATCTTCACGAAGAGTGTCATCGGGAACGCGGCAGTTCACCCAGGCGACACCGTCACGTACAAGACCGAGATCAAGCACAACGAAAGCGGCATCGAACGGTCGATCGCAAAGATCCGTGACATCCCGCCCGCAGGATTCGTCCTCGTGCCGGGCAGCGCCAAGGCCACCTACCTGGGTGTGACCAACCGGGCCACGATCAGCAACGAATCAGACGGCGGAGTCTCCGCGAAGTGCTCGAGCGGCTGCACCTTCCTGGTCGGTGGATTCGTCGTCAAGAAGAACCAACCCGTCACACTGGAAGCGACCTACACGGTCCCCGTCGGCACAGCATTCGGGACGTACGACAGCGGCATGCTCTTCGACGTCAACGCCTTCAGCACACAGCAGGGCCTCAACCCGATCAACGTCAACGTCCAGGTAGTCGACCCGTCTGTCGCCACCGGAACCACACTGGTTGCACCGGCAACGGCGAAGGTCGGCACGCCGGTCGACCTGACCGCGACAGTTGCGCCGTCCGACGCGAGCGGCACCGTCCAGTTCAAGGACGGCGGCAACGACATCGGCTCACCGGTCCCGGTTTCGGGCGGTAGCGCCACCCTCTCCCACACTTTCGACAGCGTCGGCGCCCACGACATCACCGCCGCGTACAACGCCGGTCCGGGATTCCACAGCTCGACCTCCGGAGTCCAGACCGTCGACGTCTCCGCGGACACCACCACCACGATCTCGGCCCCGAACGCCGCGCTGGTAGGTGACAGCATCACCGTGAGCGCTGTCGTCACACCGGCAAACGCCGTGGGCACGGTGCAGTTCAAAGACGGCGAGACCAACCTCGGCGCACCGGTGGCTGTAGTCAACGGGACGGCTTCCCTGACCCGCAGCTACGACGCTTCGGGCACCCACAGCTTCACCGCAGTGTTCACCGGCGAGGCCGGTTACGGCGATTCCGTCTCCACCGCAACCCAACTCGACGTCAGCGATCCCGACTGGGGAACCACGACCACAGTTGTCGAACCACTCACCGCTGTTGTCGGTGAACCGACCAACCTCTCGGCCACCGTCTCCCCCATCCCGAGCAGCGGAACCGTGACGTTCAAGGTCGACGGCGCCGAGATCGGTACCGCACCGGTCGGCACGGGTGACGGTGTCGCGATCCTCCCGCACACCTTCGCATCAGCGGGCGCTGCAGCCGTGACGGCAGAGTTCTCCGGCGGAACCGGATTCATCGGCTCCACGTCCACGTCGTTCACGGTGAACGTGACCGATCCCGAACCCGCTCGCGCCGACACCACGACGTCTCTGACCGTCAGCGGCTCGGCTCAGGTCGGAAAGGCATTGCAGCTCAAGGCCACCGTCGCACCCGGAACAGCAAACGGAATGATCCAGTTCAAGTCGGGCACGACGCCCATCGGCGCACCCGTTGCCGTCGTCAACGGCGTCGCGACACTCACGCACACCTTCGACGACGAGGGAACGTTCGGCCTCACTGCCAACTTCGTCGGCGACGCCGGTTGGAAGAACTCCGTCTCCGGCCCGACGGTCGTGCAGGTCGGCACCGCACCGACAGACGGCGGCGGCACCGGAAGCGTGGATACCGGTTCGCTCAGCGGCCTCATCCCGCTCTTCGGAAGCTAGTCCCCCACATCAGCTTTGGACACCACTCCCGTACCCAGCTCAGGAGAATCCATGTTCGTGCACTCCAGACGTCGCATCGCGGCGCCGATCGCCGCCACGGCACTCGCCAGTGGCGTCATCCTCGCGGGAATCCCCGCATCAGCGGCCCCCGTGACAACAACCTTCGGCACGAGTTGCCTGGCAACCCCGTCCGCTGTCGCCGGTCCGACCACGCAGTCACAGTCCGGCTCGGTCATCGTCGACGCACCGGAATCCATCGGCGCCGGTGAGACCTTCGAGGTCACCATCCAACCCGGCCCCATCGCCTTTCCCGGCTCCGCTTCCGGGGCGACCGTCCAGAACGTCTCCCGCATCAAGGTCGACGTCGACGTTCCTGCGAACGCCACCCTGGTGGAAGCCACCATCGTCCCCGGCACCTCGGCTGGGCTCAGCGGTGTCGCGCCGAACATCCTGCGCGTCAACGAGAACGGCAACGTCGATCCCAACGGAACGATTCTGCGCCTCTCCGGAAACAACCAGGTCATCGGAAACAGCCCCAGCTCGAGCATCAACTCCGAGGGCGGCATCGTCGTCAAGGCGACCGGCAAGAACGTCGATGGTTCCAACAATGCCGACGGCTACACGCAGTTCCAGCTCCCCCAGGTCAAGGCAGTTCTCAAGGCCGGCGATTCAGGGGACGTCGCGATGAAGGTACGCACCGGCGGCAGCGCGGGAGCGTGGAACAACGATCGCAACTTCCTCACGTTCCTCCCCAAGGCCACCCTGGTCATCACCGCCTGGGCACCCACGCGATGCACCCCGCGTGACGCCGAGAACGGTCCGCTCAACAGCGGCGCAGGCCCCCTCGCCACGACGCGGATCATCGAGGCGGACAAGGCAACCACCACCACAGTCGTCGGACCGGCCAACGCCAAGAACGGAACTCCCGTCACCCTGTCAGCCAACGTGAGCGGCGGCGCAAACGGTGGAACCGTCCAGTTCTTCGACGGCGACAACCCACTCGAGGACGCCGTGCCGGTAACCGGAGGGTCGGCCAGCATCTCCCCGACCTTCACCGAGGACGGACCGCACTCCATCACCGCGAGCTACAGCGGAGCCCCCGGGTTCCTGGCGTCGACGTCGGCGTCGGCCAAGATCGTGACCGTCACGACCGATGCACCGCCGGACGCCGTGACCACTACCGCCACGGTGTCGCCGTCGACCGCGAAGGTCGGACAGGACGTCAACCTGACTGCCAAGGTCGATCCGCAGGGTACCGGCGGCACCGTCGATTTCATCGTCGACGGCACCGAAACGGTCAGTGCTCCGGTCGGAACCGACGGAGTTGCCGTCGCTCCGTACACCTTCACCTCGACCGGAACGCACAAGGTTGTCGCGAAGTTCACGGGCTCACCAGGATTCGCGCCGTCCGCTGCCCCGGCATTCCCGGTCAGTGTGACGACGCCGGCTCCGGCCGACGTCGAGACGACCACGGTTCTCGACGCTGTCGGAACTGTTCAGAAGAACACCCCGGTGACGCTCAAGGCAACGGTCGATCCGTCCGGCGCCACAGGCAAGGTCCAGTTCAAGGTCGGTGACACCCTCATCGGTGGACCGGTCGACGTGGTCAACGGTGTCGCAACGGTACCGGCGACGTTCTACAACTCCGGGACCTACAGTGTCACCGCCGAATTCGTGGGCGCTTCGGGCTACACGGCCTCCGCATCCGCGCCGCAGACCCTGACCGTCCCCGGCGATACGGACGGCGGGCCCGGAGGCGGGACCGGCAGCCTCGACCTCGGCACTCTGTTCGGGTCGCTAGGAGGCTGACACTCTGAAACAGAGATGGGGCGTGTCGTCGAATCCTCGACGACACGCCCCATCTTCGTTCGCGGCGAACTATCCGGCTGCCGGCTCCGCCGGAACAGCGGTAGCTGTCTTGCCGCCGGTGATCTTCACGATCGGCAGGACCAGCGCGGCCGGGGCCGACGCCGGCACCACAGGCGACTTGGGTGCAATCGGAGCCAAACGCTCGTAGCCGCTGCCCTGGGCGGGACGCAGGTCGGTCTCCCCCTTGTTCGGCCACAGCGAGGCCGAACGCTCGGCCTGAGCGGCAATGGTCAGCGACGGATTCACGCCGAGGTTGGCCGAGACCGCTGCGCCGTCGACGACGCTGAGCGTCGGGTAGCCGTACACGCGGTGGTACGGATCGATGACGCCGTGATCGGAATCCGACGCGATAGCGCAACCGCCGAGGAAGTGCGCCGTCAGTGGAACGTTGAAGATCTCGCCCCACGTGCCGCCCGCGACGCCGTCGATCTTCTCGGCAACTCGACGCGTCGCCTCGTTGCCCTCCGGGATCCACGTCGGGTTCGGCTGACCGTGGCCCTGCTTGCTGGTGACCTTGCGTCGACCGAACAGGCCCTTCTTCGTGTACGTGGTGATGGAGTTGTCGAGGTTCTGCATGACCAACGCGATGATCGTGCGCTCACTCCAGTCCTTGACCGTCAACATGCGCAACATCTGGTACGGATTCTTCGCAACCACACCGAGGAACTTGATCCATCGGGGCGTCTTGCCGCCGCCGTCCGTCATCAAGGTCTGCAACAGGCCCATCGCGTTCGATCCCTTGCCGTAGCGGACCGGCTCGATGTGGGTGTCGCTGCTCGGGTGGAACGACGAGGTGATCGCCACTCCGCGGGTCAGGTCGAGTGCGGGATCGACCTTGTACTTGCCTGCGCCGACAATGGATTCGGAGTTCGTTCGAGTCAGCTCGCCGAGCTTGTCGGAGAGCTTGGGCAGCGCTCCGGTGTCCTTCATGTCGAAGAGCAGATGCTGAGTGCCCCACGTTCCGGCCGCGAGAATGACGTTCGCAGCCGTGTAGGTGCGGCGGTTCTTTCGTCCGAATGCACCGGTTCGCTCGGTGAACACGTCCCACGAACCGTCGCGAGCCTCACGAAGCCCGGACACGGTGGTCATCGGAATGATCTCGGCGCCGGCTGTCTCGGCAAGGCCCAGATAGTTCTTGAGGAGCGTGTTCTTCGCTCCGTGACGGCAGCCCGTCATGCACTCGCCACACTCGATGCAACCGGTGCGCTCGGGTCCGACGCCGCCGAAGTACGGGTCCTTCGCCTTCTTGCCAGGTTCACCGAAGTAGACGCCGACAGGGGTCTGGATGAACGTGTCGCCGACGCCCATGTCATCTGCGACGGACTTCATGATCTCGTCAGCGGGCGTCATGTGCGGATTCTGCACGACGCCGAGCATCTTCTGAGCCTGCTCGTAGTACGGGGTGAGCTCGCTTCGCCAATCGGTGATGTGCGCCCACTGCTTGTCCTGGAAGAACGGCTCCGGCGGCTGGTACAGCGTGTTGGCGTAGTTCAACGACCCGCCGCCGACGCCTGCGCCCGCGAGAATGAGGCAGTCGCGCAACAGGTGCACGCGCTGAATGCCGAAGCACCCCAGCTTCGGAGCCCAGAGGAACTTCTTGAGATCCCAACTGGTCTTCGCGAAATCTTCGTCGGCATACCGTCGGCCGGCTTCGATGACGCCGACCTTGTAGCCCTTCTCCACGAGACGAAGCGCGCTCACGCTTCCGCCGAACCCGGATCCGACGATCAGTACGTCGTAGTCCGTTGCCCGTTGCTTGCCCATCAGGACACCTCCACCGTGAACCGTAGTTACCCGCCAGTATGCACCTATCCCTTGTGACTACCACCACAAGGGGCCCCATAAGCGTAACCGCAAGTATCAGGAACGGAAGAAAGTCCTGCACAACGAACTGTGGCCCCGGTTCACGAAGAACCGGGGCCACAGAAAGGTACAAACTACGCGCGGACTGTCAGCCCGACCTTCTGGAACTCTTTGAGATCGGAGTATCCGGCCTTCGCCATCGACCGACGGAGACCACCGACGAAGTTCAGCGAACCGTACGGATCGTCCGAAGGGCCGCTCAGAACCTGGTCCAGACTCGGACGCTCACCATAGGAAACCGGAAGAAGTGCTCCACGCGGAACCGAAGGATGAGCCGCAGCGGACGGCCAGTACCAGCCACCACCCGGCGCCTCGGCGGACACGGCCAGCGGCGTGCCCAGAACGGCAGCGTCGGCACCGCAGGCGATGGCCTTCGCCAGATCACCCGAAGTTGCGATGTCACCGTCGGCGATGACGTGGACGTAGCGTCCACCCGTCTCGTCGAGGTAGTCGCGCCTGGCTGCTGCAGCATCGGCAATGGCCGTGGCCATCGGAACACCGATGCCCAGGACCTCACCGGTGGTGGTTGCACCCTCGGTAGACCCGTACCCGACGATGACACCGGCAGCGCCGGTACGCATCAGGTGCAGCGCGGTGCGGTGGTCACTGACCCCACCCGCGACAACCGGAACGTCGAGTTCCGAGATGAACGTCTTGAGGTTGAGCGGTTCCTGCTCGGTGTGCACGACGTGCTCGGCCGAGATGATCGTGCCGTGGACGACCAGGAGGTCGATTCCCGCCTTGATCAGCTCCGGCGTCAGTGCGCGCGCATTCTGCGGACTGACGCGAACGGCAGTGGTGACCCCCGAATCACGGACCTGCGCCACCGCAGCTGCCAGAAGACCGGCCTGCAGCGGAGCCGCATGCAGCTCCTGCAGGTAGCGGATGGCCGCGTCGACGCCACCGTCCTTCTCGGCGATCTCGACGAGACGCCGGAGCTTCTCCTCGACATCGGGGTGACGGCCCCACAGGCCTTCACCGTTGATGACACCGAGGCCGCCGCGCTTACCCAACTCGATCGCGAAAGTCGGCGAGACCAACGCGTCGGTGGGATGTGCGAGGACAGGAATGTCGAACCTGTAAGCGTCGAGCTGCCAAGCAGTCGACACCTCCTTCGACGAACGAGTTCGCCGGGAGGGAACGATGTTCACATCGTCCAACTCGTAGGTACGTCGGGCCGTTCGACCCATGCCGATCTCAACGAGGTCGCGCACGCGCGCCCCTTTCTCGTGTACTGGTTGCTAACGAGCGGTGTAGTTGGGTGCTTCGACAGTCATCGTGATGTCGTGCGGATGGCTTTCCTTCAAACCGGCCGCCGTGATCTGGACGAACTGAGCGTTCTGCAGGTGCTCGATCGTCGCCGACCCCGTGTATCCCATGGCAGCGCGCAGACCACCGGTGAGCTGGTGCGTCACCTGCGAGAGCGGGCCACGGAACGGGACACGTCCTTCGATGCCTTCCGGAACCAACTTGTCCTCGGACAGCACGTCGTCCTGGAAGTACCGATCCTTGGAGTACGACTTGGCCTCGCCACGCGACTGCATCGCGCCGAGCGAACCCATTCCGCGGTAGCTCTTGAACTGCTTGCCGCCGACCAGAATCAGTTCGCCGGGCGATTCAGCGGTACCGGCCAGGAGTGAACCCAGCATGGCCGTCGACGCACCTGCGGCAAGAGCCTTCGCGATGTCTCCGGAGAACTGGAGTCCACCGTCGGCGATGACGGGCACACCGAGAGGCTTGCACGCGGCAACCGCTTCCAGGATGGCCGTGACCTGAGGGGCACCGACACCGGCGATGACGCGGGTGGTGCAGATGGAACCAGGGCCGACTCCGACCTTGACGGCATCGACGCCGGCTTCGACCAGTGCCAGAGCACCCGCGCGCGTAGCGACGTTGCCACCGATGATCTGAACCCGCTCGCCCAGTTCACGCTTGAGCTTGGCGATCATGTCGAGAACGTTGGACGAATGCCCGTGCGCACTGTCCACCACGAGTACGTCCACACCGGCATCGGTGAGCGCCATCGCGCGCTGGAAGGCGTCATCGCCGGCACCGACTGCAGCGCCGACGAGCAGTCGACCGTCACGGTCCTTGGTGGCGTCGGGATGCTGCTCGGTCTTGACGAAGTCCTTGACCGTGATCAGACCGGTGAGCTTGCCGTTGCCGTCGACGATCGGCAGCTTCTCGATCTTGTGCCGACGAAGAAGGCCCAGTGCCACGTCAGCGGTGACGCCTTCCTGAGCGGTGATCAGGGGCATCTTGGTCATGATCTCCGCGACCGGGCGATTCTGGTCGACCTCGAAACGCATGTCCCGGTTGGTGACGATGCCAACCAGCTGGCCGGCGTCGTCGGTGACAGGCAGACCCGAGATGCGGAAACGAGCGCACTTCGCATCGACCTCACCCATCGTGTCGGTCGGCTTACACGTGACGGGATCGGTCACCATGCCGGCCTCGGAACGCTTGACCGTCTCGACCTGTCCTGCCTGGACCTCAACCGACGAGTTGCGGTGCAGAACACCCATGCCGCCGGCGCGTGCCATCGCAATTGCCATGCGCGACTCGGTGACGGTGTCCATCGCAGAACTGACCAACGGAATCCGCAGACGGATGTCGCGGGTCAGTTGACTGGACGTGTCGACCTGGCTCGGGATGACGTCGGACGCAGCCGGCAACAGCAGCACGTCGTCGTATGTCAGTCCCAGCATCGCGACCTTGTTGGGGTCGTCTCCTCCGGTGTGTACATGTCCTGCAGAACTACTCATGCGGTCAGGACCCTCCATGGACCTAGATTCGCCCAGGGCGACCGCTGTAGCAGCCGCCTCGAAACGGATTACGAAAGCTGGATATCGGATAGAAGGCGCCTGCACGGAAAGAAATTCCTGGCACCTTTTCCCGGCGTTGCACACCATGGTATCGGCTCACTCAAAGGTCCGAACCATCCCACCCACGCTGCGTGTACGCGTAACAAGTGGCGCTGACCCCCCTGACCTGCGTACCGTGGTGCTGTGCGTGATCAACTGCCCCCCGGTCTGCCGCCAGATCCCTTCGCCGGCGACCCAGCTGACCCCTCCGCGGCTCTCGATGCCATCGAGCCGGGCCAACCACTCGACCCCCACGAACGCCAAGCGGTCGAGGAGGATCTCGCTGACCTCGCTGTTTACGAGGCACTCCTCGCTCACCGCGGTATCCGCGGTCTCGTAGTCTGCTGCGAGGACTGCCAACAGGATCACTACCACGACTGGGACATGCTGCGCGCAAACCTGCTGCAGCTGCTCGTGGACGGAACCGTCCGCCCTCACGAGCCTGCCTACGACCCGATGCCTGAGGCATATGTCACGTGGGACTACTGCCGTGGATACGCCGACGCGTCGATGAACGAGGCGATGCACGGCGACGGTTTCGACAGCTGAGCGAAGCCTCACCCAAGCTCATACGAAAGTGGCCGACAAGCAATTGCTTGTCGGCCACTTTCGTTTGAATTCAGATCGGAACGGTGCGATCAGGGCGGGGGTGAAGATGAATCACCCGACGGAGACGAGGCCGGCGCCAGAGGCGTCGTTGTCGTGGTTGTCGTCGTTGTTGTCGTGGTCGTTGCCGTGGGCGACGATGACGGTGTCGACGACGCCGCGCTTGGACCAGGCGCCTGCATGATTCCAGGATTGGGCGTTGTCGTCGTGGTCACACCCCCAGGCAGCTGAGGGTTCGCCGGATTGACGGAGATCCCCGGAATCGCCGTGGGAGACGTGGCAATCGAGGACTGCTGGTCGGTCGTCGACGGCGGCACTGCGGGTGACGTGGTCTCCTGGACCTGCGTCATCAACTTGCCCCAACGCTCGACGAGGTCGGTCTTGTCCTGCGAGTCCTTGACCGCATCGGCACGGTGAGCTGCGTTGTCCAGCACCATCTTTGCCGCAGGAATGTCTCCGGCAGCCAACAGCCGCTCGGCCTTTTCCAGCTCGGAAGTCGTGTCGATCTTCGCAACTGTCGAGTTGGCCTCGTCGGCGAAGACGACCTGCTTGACGCCCCACAGGGCATCGCCGGGCTGGGCGTCGTACGCCATCGCCGTGGCGCCACCGAAGACCACTGCTGCAACTGCTGCAGCGGCGGCGATCGGACGAACCACACGCAATCGAGAACGGGAACGTGAACGCTGACGATCGGAGAAGCCGGACGGCGTCGCTGTGATTGCAGCGATGACATCGTCCAATAACGGACCCTCGGGCATCGGAGTCGCAACGACATCGTCACGCCATTGCGAGAGGATCAACGCAAGTTCGTACTGTTCGGTGCTATCGGTTGCTACCGGCCCACCATTCGAAATGGATTCGATCAGCGCATCGTCACGCCGAACCGCAGCCAAATCCACTGGCGTACCGTCGTCGGCGAGATCACCGAGATTCGAAGCGTCATGCCCCTCGTCTCTAGCCAAAGCTCTCACCTGCTTTCGTCACTTCTTTTTTCAGTTTCGCGATCGCTCTGTGCTGAGCGACTCGTACAGCTCCGGCGGTACTACCGACGGCGACGGCCGTTTCCTCGGCCGACATCCCGACCACCAGGCGAAGTATCAAGATTTCTCGATGCTTCTCCGGAAGTGTGCCGAGAAGTTCGTGCATCTGTCTGCTGGACTCCGAATCGAGAGCTCGCTGTTCGGGACCATCATCCAGTGCTATTACATCCGGTACTTCGGAAACGGGCTCCGACTTGTTACGGGCGGAGCTTCGATGTGCGTCCGCAACCTTGTGCGCGGCAATTCCGTACACAAAGGCCATGAACGGGCGTCCCTGGTCCTGATAACGCGGCAGCGCGGTCATCACGGCCAGACAGACTTCCTGTGCGACGTCGTCAGCGGACAGGTGTCCTCTCTCGGCCGCACCCACTCGACCGCGGCAGTAGCGCACCACCATCGGTCGGATGTTCTCCAGAACCAAAGCTAGAGCTGTACGGTCGCCCTGCGCAGCAGCGGCGACCGCGGTGTCCAACTCATCGCTCGTATTTGTCATCGTCAGCGAAAATCCTGGCGTTACAGTGGCACCTCCCGAGCGGGTGTGCTCCCGCTCTCAGCGGAACCCTCTAAGAGTAACCATCCGGACCGACTGGTCTCCGCATACCTGCCCAGCAGTCGCGATATCGATACAGCTCCTTCTGGAATGTTCTCCGGAGACTTCGGTGGAGTGGTTACGACAAAGGTAGGAGTGATCCACCACGCATCGCAATCAGATCGCCGATCTCCCGGGCACTCGGTGAGGTTCTCTCACCGCTGACACCTTCGATCAACAGAGACGACGCCCAGGCCAGGGGCAGCAGGCCGTATTGCCGGCACCGCGCGAACACATCTGCTGCCATCTTCACGGCTGCGCTCGCGTCGGTTCCGGTCAGCGCGGCGCTACGCAGCAGACCCGACTTCACGCGGTGCCGCACAGACTCCGATTCCGCTGACAATTCGACGGCGCGTTCTGCGTGTCTGCGGGCACGAGCGAAGTCGCCTCCCGCCAACGCCAATTCTGCGGAGACCCATTCGATCCGAATTTCCTGCCGCCACAGCCCGCCCTCGGCATCCAGACGCGCCCGACATTGCGCCAGCAGGCGCCAGCCGAGCGGGAGCCTGCCACAGCCGAGGGCGTCTGCGGCCAGACCGGTCAGAGCGTCACAGGCAGCCTCTGGATCACCTGGCAGGCCGCCGACGATCGCCAGTGCGCGCCCGTCCCACGTGGACGCGAGTGCATGGCGTCCGCTCTGGCGAAGAAACGACGCCCTCGTGCTGGCAGACAGAGAGGCAAGAACTCGATCCGAGTGCGTCGAGAACCCGGCCGTGAGCCGATCGAGGACATCCAATGCAGCCCGCGCTCTTGCGTAGTGGCCCTGACCACCCAGCACTACTGCCGTTGTCCACCAATCTCGGGTAGAGCAAGGCGCCGGGAGGCGGTCGAGATCCGGATCCGCACCGAACGCGGCAGACTCGAGGGGCCCTGGAAGTGCAGTTGTTTCGTTGGGCACAGGTGATTGAGGGCGCGCAGGTGTCGACACAGGTTGATCATCGCAGCAGCACGAGCAGACATTCGCACGACCGGCGTCACACCAACGATGCCAAAAGTCGCACGAAACACGAAAAGGCAAGTTTGTCGGAGTTAATCAGATATTCAACTGAGATTTGCCAAATGTACTCGTAATAATATTTAACGGGCATATATCCGTGACGTTAACTGCGCATTACTTATTGGACGGATGTCCTAGTTGAAACTTGGGCACTAAGTCCCGAAATGGAGTGCAACCCCGCCCACGCAATATCGGACAAATGACGCAAACCGAGCCGAATGACCGAGTGATTTCGCCGGGCGATCAGCCTCGAACATATCCCTGATCTGTAGGTTTCGCATCTCGAGCAGCCAGGCTTGCCGGCCGCCACCTCGATCGACCCAATTTCGACATCGGCGCAGAACAACGCACGAGGGGCCCGAAATGTAAATATATACTTCGTTAACTCTCGCATTTCGATATATGCCGATCGCCACTGAACGAGCCTATTGACGCGATTTACTCAGCACCCTTACGGTTAGCAAGCGTGAACGATTCAGAAGGCCCGGATAACCTCCGGGCAACTTGGTCCGCTCGTTGATCAACGCGAGCTTGCAGTAAGGAGTCAACATGCCTGCACCGAATCACCTTCCAGGCCCCAACGCAGACATCTGGGACTGGCAGATGCACGGTCTGTGCCGCGGAGTCGACTCCTCCATGTTCTTCCATCCCGATGGCGAACGCGGTAGAGCACGTGCCCAGCGCGAAACCCGCGCAAAAGAGATGTGCCGTCAGTGCCCGGTCCTGATGCAGTGCCGCAGCCACGCGCTGACCGTCGCCGAGCCGTACGGCATCTGGGGAGGAATGTCGGAAACCGAACGTGAACTACACGCGCGCCACCGTCGCACCACCCGCATAGCTTCCTGATACACGTAGGTAGAGCGCACTAGGCCCCCGAGAGTTTTCGGGGGCTTTTGCGTGTGGACGGGACACCGTCGAAAAGAATTTCCGACACGACCCATCCGACCGACGCCCGCCTCCGAATGCCTTCTGACAGTGCACCTCAGCACATCCCTTCAGGAAGGCAGACCCATGAACACCTCTACTCGAGTTCTGGCAGTCACCGCAGCAGCCTCTTTCGCCGTCTTCGGCGTGGTCGGTTGCTCCTCGGACGACAACGATTCGTCGACCGACACGTCCAGCGCCGCCATGACGTCTTCTGCCATGGGATCGAGCATGTCTCCCAGCAGCGCGATGGCAGAGCCCGCTTCTGATCTGGTCGGTGCCGGTTGTGCCGACTACGCAGCTGCAGTGCCGAGCGGCGCCGGATCGGTCAGCGGAATGGCCCAGGATCCGGTTGCCACAGCGGCATCCAACAATCCGTTGCTCACCACCTTGACCGCGGCAGTCTCCGGCCAGCTCAACCCGGACGTCAACCTGGTCGACACCCTCAACGGCGGCGAGTTCACCGTCTTCGCACCGATCGACTCGGCATTCGCCAAGATCGACCCCGCCACGATCGACAGCCTCAAGACGGACAGCGCCACGCTGACCAAGATCCTCACCTACCACGTGGTTCCCGGCCAGATCGCCCCTGACGCGATCGACGGAACGCACCCCACCGCCGAGGGCGGAACGGTCACCGTCACCGGATCCGGTGACAACATCAAGGTCAACGACGCAACTGTCGTCTGCGGTGGAGTCAAGACCGCAAACGCCACCGTCTACCTCATCGATTCGGTGCTGATGCCGCAGTAGTCCCCACCTGCTGTGCGCCTTTATCAACCCCCCGCGGTTAATAAAGGCGCACAGCGGCCAACGGCGGGCCAAGAGAAAAGAACCGGACATGCACGCTACGGTTGTACGCGATGAAGCGAGACAACTCTTCGTGAGCGAGCCAGACCATGCGTCGGATGCGGCCGACGCATGCCCGACGGACAATTCTGCGGCCCGCACCGCGCGAATCGCGGAATCACGCGAGCTGGCAGTGATCCTCGCGAACGTCGCCGGTGGCGACCAGAGCGCCTTCGCCGAGTTCTACGACCGAACCAGCTCCCGTGTGTACGGCATGGTTCTTCGTGTACTCCGTGATCCAGGTTTCTCCGAGGAAGCGGTCCAAGAGGTCTACCTCCAGGCCTGGAAATCAGCCGACAGCTTCGACCCTGCCAAGGGGTCCGCGCTTTCCTGGCTCCTGACACTTGCTCACCGGCGCGCAGTGGATCGCGTGCGCTCCGAACAGTCGAGTTCGGATCGACAGGCTCTCTACGACACCACCAATGCCACTCCCGAATTCGACGTCGTCAGCGACGAAGTGACACGAAGAGACGAGCATCGTGCTGTCACCGACTGTCTCGAAACGCTGACGGACACTCAGCGCCAATCGGTGACTCTCGCCTATTACGGCGGCCGAACGTACCGCGAGGTGGCCGAAGATCTCGGCGTGGCGATTCCCACGATCAAGTCGCGAATTCGCGACGGACTACTGCGCCTACGTGGATGTTTGGGGGTGATGTGAGATGGACGAAGAGCTGATCGACTACGCGTACGCCTACGCGATCGATGCGTTGGACCTCGACGAGCGCCGTGAGGTCGACAAACGACTTGCCGCTTCGGACTCCGCGACCCACGCCGAATTCGACGCCCAGGTCCGGCTCACCGCCGAAACCATGGCCGCGATGACCGTCGTCGACGCCGTCGAGCCCCCGCCGTCGCTGCGCAGCAGCGTCCTTGCCTCGATCGCAGAGCAGGCCGCTGCTCCCAATGCCCCCGTTTCGCTGGCCGAGCGCCGTAACCGTCGACGCCCGTGGACCGTGGCTCTTGCGGCGGCCGCCGCAGTCGCAATCCTGGTCGGCGGCATCGGAATCGGGCGCACGCTGTCCGACAACACGCCGCCGCAGAACCCCGCGTCCGAAATCATGGCAGCACCCGACGTTCATGCCACGACGCGTGAAATCCCGGGCGGCGGTAGTGCCACGACGCTGTTCTCGCCCTCCGAAGACGCCGCAGTCCTCGTGATGAACGATGTGACTCCCCCGAGTCCGGATACCGTCTACCAGATGTGGCTGGTGCCGGGCGACACCGACGACACCACGATGATCCCGATGGGGACGATGGCTCCGGGTGACGTCAAACCCACTACCCAGGTGGTGCTCGACGGCATCGGTCCGAATACGAAGTTGGCGTTCACTGTCGAACCGCCCGGCGGATCGCAGCAGCCGACGAGCGAGCCGTTCGCAACGATCCCGCTCATCTGATCGCCAGACGAAAAAAGATCCCCCACCGGAATCCGGTGGGGGATCTCTTCTTTGTTGAAACTACGAGCAGCGAGTCAGTGGCTGTGACCGTGTCCGGTGTCGGCAACTTCCTCGGTCGGCTTCTCGACGACGGCGCTCTCGGTCGTGAGGATCATGCGCGCGACGGAAGCGGCGTTGACCACTGCCGAGCGAGTGACCTTGACCGGGTCGACGACGCCGTCGGCAAGCAGGTTGCCGTAGGTGAGGGTGGCAGCGTTGAAGCCTTCGCCCTTGGTCATCTCGGCGACCTTGCTGACAACGACGGAACCGTCGATGCCTGCGTTGCTGGAGATCCAGAACAACGGGGCGTTGAGGGCTTCGCGGACCACGGCAACGCCGGTGGCCTCGTCACCCGTCAAGCCGAGGTTCCCGATCAGAGCCGTACCGGCTTGAACGAGAGCCGATCCGCCACCGGGGACGATGCCCTCGGAAACTGCTGCCTTGGCTGCGTTGACCGCATCCTCGACGCGGAACTTGCGTTCCTTCAGATCGGTTTCGGTGGCTGCGCCGACCTTGATGACGGCCACGCCGCCGGACAGCTTCGCCAGACGCTCTTCGAGCTTCTCGCGGTCCCAATCCGAATCGGTGTTCTCGATCTCGCGACGCAGCTGCGCAACGCGGGTCGCGATGTCGTCAGCGGTGCCTGCACCGTCGACGATGACCGTCTCGTCCTTGGTGACGACAACGCGGCGAGCGCTGCCGAGCAGCTCGAGGCCGGCTTCCTTGAGCGAGAGGCCGACGTCGGTGTTGATGACGGTGCCTGCCGTGACGACTGCGAGGTCGTCGAGGAATGCCTTGCGACGATCACCGAAGAACGGCGCCTTGACGGCGACGGCCTTGATGGTCTTGCGGATGGAGTTGACCACGAGGGTGGAGAGAACTTCACCCTCGACGTCCTCGGCGATGATCAAGAGCGGCTTTCCGGATTCGGCAACCTTCTCGAGCAGCGGAAGGAAGTCGGGAAGTGAGCTGATCTTCTCGCGGAAGAGCAGGATCAGCGCGTCTTCGTAGACGGCCTTCTGCGCATCGATGTCGGTGACGAAGTAGGGCGAGAGGTAGCCCTTGTCGAACTGAACACCTTCGGTGACAACGAGTTCGGTTGCAACGGTGGAGGATTCCTCGACCGTCACGACGCCGTCGGTTCCGACACGGGTGAGTGCCTCGCCGACGAGCTTGCCGATCTCTTCGTCACGCGAGGAGACGGTGGCGACCTGAGCGATCGACTTCTCGCCCTCGACGGGGGTGGCTGCGGCGAGCAGTTCCTCGACGACCTTGTCGGCTGCGGCGTTGATGCCGACGCCGAGAGCCATCGGGTTCGCGCCCGCTGCGATGTTCTTGAGTCCGCCGCGGACGATGGCCTGGGCCAGAACGGTCGCGGTGGTGGTGCCGTCGCCGGCAACATCGTTGGTCTTGGTGGCGACGCTCTTGACGAGCTGTGCGCCGAGGTTCTCGAAGGGATCTTCGAGCTCGATCTCACGGGCGATGCTCACACCGTCGTTGGTGACGGTGGGGCCGCCGAATGCCTTGGCGAGCACGACGTGGCGTCCACGCGGGCCCAAGGTCACCTTGACGGCGTCGGCAAGCTTGTCGACTCCGGCTTCGAGAGCGCGGCGTGCGGTCTCGTTGAACGCAATTTGCTTGGACATCTGTTCTGTCAGCTCCTGAATCTTCGGGGCGTGAACGCATTCCGCCCCGGGATCCTGGGTGGACTCCGGGGCGGATCACGTGTGTCTTACTTGGAGACGACAGCCAGCACGTCGCGTGCCGACAGGATCAGGTATTCCTGGCCGGCGTACTTGATCTCGGTTCCGCCGTACTTGGAGTAGATGACCGTGTCACCCTCCTTGACGTCGACCGGGATGCGGTTGCCCTGCTCGTTGACGCGGCCTTCGCCGACTGCAACGACGGTGCCCTCCTGGGGCTTTTCCTTGGCTGTGTCAGGAATGACCAGGCCGGAAGCCGTCGTCGTTTCAGCCTCGTTGGCCTGGACGAGGATCTTGTCCTCGAGCGGCTTGATGTTGACGCTCGCCACGATGAGCCCTCCACTTTGGGGTATGTGCGTCCGAGGCGATCCTCGGACAGCTGTTTGGGTATGCCGTTTACGGCGCGTCACTGCAGTCCCGTCGTCGCGGGTGCCGGAACTCGATCAGCGCCAATTGGCACTCTATACGTGAGAGTGCCAACCCTCAAGGACTGGGCGCATTTTTCTCTTCGTCCAGAGCGAAACAGGACAGCCGTCCACCACGTTCACCTATTGTTCACTTCGTGACGAACATCAATCGCCGTAGTTTTCTGACCTTCGCCGGACTCGGCGCCGTCGGCGCGGTCAGCCTTGGCAAGCCGTGGGGCCTGCAATATGCAGGCGCGTCGACCATTCCGACGTCAGGTCCTGGCACCACTCTCGAGTCCGTGTCCACCCCCGTCAGCAGCAGCGGCTACACCAAGCTCACCGCCGGACCCGGTTGGGCGAACATCGTGCGCAGCGAGTTGGCCGAGCCGAAGTCGGGACGCGAGGACCGACGCACCGCACTCGCCTCACTCGTGCAGCTGACCGACGTCCACATCGTCGACGCCCAGTCCCCCATGCGATTCGAGTACGTCCACCAGATCACCGGCTCGGCGTTCCGCCCCCAGGAGACCCTGACGGCGCACGGGCTGATTTCACTTGTCCGCCGGGTCAATTCGATCGGCAGTGGCCCGCACACGTCGCGCCCCTTCGATGCCGTCGTCACCACCGGCGACAACACGGACAACAAGGAATTCGCCGAACTCGACTGGTTCCTCACCTCACTCAACGGCGGAACCGTCGTCGCCAACACCGGTGCCAAGGACCGCTACGAGGGTGTACAGAACTCGGGTGCCGATCTCTACTGGAACCCCGAGTCACCGATGCTCGACATGTACAAGAAGGCCGGATTCCCGGAGATCCCCGATTTCTTCGGTGCCGCTTTCACGCCCGTGTCGAGCCCCGGCCTGAACACCCCTTGGTACTGCGTGTTCGGCAACCACGACGATTCGGTGTCCGGCACGGTGCCCAGCGGCATCCCGCCGCTCGAAGCGATGTACACGGGATCTCTCAAGTTCGAGGTGCCTGGTTCACCGGAGCAGGCCAAGCAGATCGACGTCGCCACCAAGTTCGATCCCAGTGCGATACCCGGAATCCTGTCCGCCTTCACGACGCCGCCGCGCCAGGTCACCCCCGACCCGTCGCGCGCGCCGTTCACACCGCGACAGTTCATCGCCGCACATCTTGATCCCGCGCACACCGGTCCCGGCCCCGTCGGACACGGTTTCGCCCCCGACGCCGGCGAAACCGGTATCGGTTACTACTCGTTCGAGATCGCACCGGGCGTCGTCGGCATCAGCATGGACTCCACCAACCGCGCGGGCCTCGTCGACGGTTCGCTGGGCGCCGCTCAGTTCCAGTGGATCGAGAACACCCTGCGCGCCGGCAGCAGCACCTACTACGACGCCGCGGGCTCTCGCGTCACCGAGTCGCGAGGTGACACGTATTTCGTGCTGTTCAGTCACCACACGAGCGACACGATGGACAATCTCATTCCCGACCCCGAGAACGTCCTCGAGCCACGCCTGCGCGGTTCACAGCTTCTCGACTTGCTGCATCGTTTCCCGAACGTACTTGCCTGGGTCAACGGACACACCCACGAGAACAAGATCACCCCGTGGCCCGGCGCGACCCCCGAGCAGGGCTTCTGGGAGATCAACACCGCCTCGCACATCGACTACCCGCAACTCGGACGCATCATCGAGATCGCGGACAACCATGACGGAACGGTGTCGTTGCTTGCGACGCTCTTCGAGGCGGAGAGTCCCAATTCCGTCGACTACAGCGACAAGTCGGCAGCCGGGCTCGCCTCGCTGTACCGCGAACTGTCGTTCAACGACATCCACCGCGACCCGAAGCTGACGGGTACCGGCGTCGACCAGAACGTCGAATTGTTGGTCCACACCGGACGATGACTCCGATTGCCGCAGTGTCCTAGGTGATTTCAGGTCCGCTCGAAGGCGAGCGGTGCGCTTTCGCCCACGACACTGCGGCAACGACGAATCGAACGCCGAATCCGATCAACACCAGATTGCAGACGATCTGAAGGCTCACGAGCCCCCGGGCAAGGTCCGTCTGCGCGGCGATGTCACCGAATCCGACTGTCGAGAAGACGGACAACGAAAAGTACAGCGCCGCCATACGCGACAGCGGTTCGGTGAAACTGCCAGGGCTTGCATGCTCGACCGAAAAATAGGTGATGGACACCAACAACAAGTACGTCGGCATCACCACCGCCACAGCTTCGACCGCCTGCAGAGATGGCACATCGGAACGCAGAATTCGCCGCACCTGCCAGGTGGTCACGGCAAGTACCGCGGCGCCTCCACCGATCAAGAGGAAGATTGCACTGGCGGTATGTACATCGATCCACGGCAGAAAGAAATACGCGCATCCGAAGGCGATCACCGTCAGCGTGGGTCGAAGCACTGCACCACGGATCAGCGCGCGTCGTCGTTCCCGGTCGATGTGGGGAGAATCGCCTTTTTTCCGCATGAATCAATGATCGACAATTTCGCAGGTAAAACCACCCTTTCGGTCCGAAAAGGACGTCACGGAGACGAAAAGCACTGAGCAATCCTCACGAACCTTCTGTAACGTTCATATAACGGCGGTCGATTGAACATTGACCGGTATTGACTGTGAGGAGGTGTGCGATGAGTTGTTCACTGGGAATTTCCACTGGATCTTCCGGTGTCTATTCAGCACTCGTCGACACCGATACCAGCACAAACGCGCCAGGCGCCGTGCCTGCCGAGACTCGCTTCGTCTCGGCGGATCAGGCCAATTCCAACGTCGGTGACCTTGTCAGAGCATCCATCAAACTGATGACGACGCAGGTGACGGACGGATCTGAAGCGCCGCGCTCGATCGGTGTCAGCTATCGCACGGACGATCAACTCGCGAGCATCAGGTCATCTCTTTCGCGCTCGCCGAAGCAGGTCCGTGCAATCCCCGAGCCTGCCGCCGTACACGCGTATCTCGCCGAGACAGGGAAAACCGAGCGGTACGACACGACAGCTCAGGTGGACGTCGGTGATCAAGGTCTGACGGTGTCCGTCGTCGACCACACCGGTGAAGTTCTGCACTCCGACCGTATCGACGCCCTCGCAGGGGCCGGAATCGACCGGGCATTGGTCGACTTCGTGACGGAGAAGGCGCCAGGGCACTTGCGCCGGTACACCGACGCGGAACTTCTTGCCGCCCGGTGCCATGTCGCCAAAGAGCAACTGTCCACGTCCACCAAGGTGACCATCGACCTTCCGATCGACGCGATGGCGATCACGCGCGACGAGTTCGAGGCCATCATCGCCCCGGATATCGAGCGCGCCGTCACCTTCATCCGTGAAGTCGTGAAGGGCTCACCGCGGCCCGTCGGTGCCGTTGTACTCATCGGCGGTGGCGCACATATTCCGGCCGTGCGGTCCGCCGTCGCCGCTGCCGTCGACGTCCCCATGGTCGAGATCGTCGAGCCCGAGACTGCGGCAACCAAAGGTGCTGCACTCCTGGCAGATTCGATCACCGCAATTCGTTTCCCGCTGCTGGGCTCCGGAAGTGACCAGCGCTCCGGATCCACCGCCAAGGTCTCGGGAGCGTTGATCGGTGCGCTCGTGGTCGGCGGACTGGTACTCGGTTACGGCGCAAAGGAATTGGTGCCGACCGACGACACCGCGGTCTCGCCCGTCGGAACCGGGTCGACCACGACGACGGTGAGCCCCGAAGCGACACCGAGCACCGGATCGACGATCATTCCGTCTCATGATCCTCTGCCTTCGGTAGCCGGCAGCACGTATCCTCGGTACGGGTATCCCACCACCCCGTTCGACTCGCAGCCTTACGACACGCACTCGTACACAACGCATCAGTACACACTTCCGCCTGCGCCGATCCCGGACACCTCGACGACAACCACGCCGCCGACCACGACAACGACCACTCCGAATTGGCCGACCATTCCCGGAATCACGCTGCCCGATCCACCGGCGTGGTGGCCGACGCTGCCGGACACCGAGGCGACGCCCCCGGTCGATCCGACCGAGGCAAACCCCGGCGGCGGTCTCGGCCCGGGTGAGAGCGGCGGCGAGAACCCGACGACGCCGGAGACTCCTGGATCCGGTTCCACCGAAACCGAAATCACTACCCCTGGTGGCGGTGATCCGACGACGAAGCCCGGTGAACCGAATACCTCGATGCCCGAAAACGGTCCCGCGACCACACCGGATCGGGAACCGGCCCCGGTCGGCTGATTCTCAGTCGGCCGATTTTCAGTGCATCAACTGGCTGACGGAGACCGACAGACCCGGGTCCGTCGCAACACTCAATTCCGAAGGGCCTGCGCCGTTTCCGATCAGGTGAGCGGCCAACGATGCGATCATCACGCCGTTGTCCGTGCACAGTCGAGGTTTCGGAATGCGCAACGTGATGCCCGCTTCGGCGCAGCGCTGCTCGGCGAGTGAGCGGATACGCGAATTGGCCGTGGCGCCGCCGCCGAGAACCAACGTGTCGACCCCGACGTCCTTGGCTGCACGCACTGCCTTCATCGTCAGGACGTCTGCAACCGCTTCCTGGAACGAGGCAGCGATGTCCGGGATCGAAAAGGTCTCGCCTGCGCGCTCTTTCGATTCGACATAGCGCGCGACGGACGTCTTGAGTCCCGAGAACGAGAAGTCGTGCCGCGAATCGCGCGGCCCCGTCATGCCGCGAGGGAAGGCGATTGCGTTCCGATCTCCCTCTTGCGCAGCAGCATCGAGTGCCGGTCCACCGGGAAAGCCGAGTCCGAGCAGTCTGGCCACCTTGTCGAAGGCCTCACCGGCGGCGTCGTCGACAGTCGTGCCCAGTTCGACAATGGGCTTTCCCAGATCTTCGACGTGAAGCAGGTGTGTGTGACCGCCGGAGACCAACAATGCGACGCACGAGGGCAACGGACCGTGCTCGAGAGTGTCCACCGAGACGTGACCGCCGAGATGATTGACCGCATAGAACGGGATGTTCCATGCTGCCGCATAGGCTTTCGCTGCGGCTACACCGACCAGCAGCGCGCCGGCCAGGCCGGGTCCGATGGTGACGGCCAGCGCGTCGGGCTTCTCGATACCGGCGGCAGCAAGGGCACGGCGCATCGTCGGCACGATCGCCTCGAGGTGAGCCCGCGAGGCCACTTCGGGAACCACTCCCCCGTACCTGGCGTGCTGATCCACGCTCGATGCCACCTCGTCGGCCAACAATTCGCAGGTTCCGTCACCGTTCCAGCGGACGATACCGACACCTGTTTCGTCGCAAGAACTTTCGACACCCATGACGATCATGCTTGCTGCTCCTCAATTTCGCGGACACCGAGCACGGCAGGCCGTCTCATCGTGTACGCATCTGCCCCACTGGGCTGGTAGTACTTCTTTCGTGTTCCGACGATCTCGAATCCTTCGCGCCGGTACAGCGCGATGGCAGGTTCGTTGTCGGTGCGCACTTCCAGGAACACCGGGCACTGCCGTGAATCCGCCAGAGTCAGAAGCGCATCGAGCAACGCGCCGCCGATTCCGAGTCGCTGAGCCGAGGGATCTGTACCGATGGTGTGAACCTCGGCCTCCATGTTCGGCGACGCCCCCAACAATGCGACTCCGGCGTAGCCGAGGACGTGACCGTCAGGCTCCCGGGCAACGAAGTAATGATTATGTGCGCCTGCAAGTTCCGAGACGAACGCTTGTGCGCTCCAGGGTCCGTCGCCTGCGAACAACGCGCGCTCCAACTCCGCGCACCGTTCGGCGTCATCGACGTTCATCGGCTCGATGCTGTACTTCATCTGCTCTGCCTCACTTGCCACGTTCTGCAAGGGTCTTCGCGTCCGGGCGTCGGAGGTACAGCGGCTCCAGCGGGGCCGGAACCGAGCCGGCCAGGATCTCGCGAGCAGCGACTGTCACCAACCCGGCCGGTGAAGGTGTCTCCGCCGGGTCGACGGGTAGATCGAAGAAGTCCACGTGCGAAGCGGATCCGGCAATCAGCGTCGAAGGCGCAGGATCGACGTCGCCGGCGGAATTCACAGCCGGTCCTTCGACGCGCACTCCGCCGTCATAGCGCGCCCAGTAGATCTCGCGACGCCTCGCGTCAGTCACGACGAGCAGGCTCTGTGTGGTCGGTACCGCAGCCGCGATCGCATCGAGGCTGCACACGCCGTACACGGGAACACCGAGTGCGTCACCGAAGGCAGCGCCCGTCGCCATGCCGACACGCAGTCCGGTGTACGGCCCTGGCCCGACACCCACGACGACGGCGTTCAAGTCGGCCGGTGTGAGCCCTGCCTCGGCGAGGCATTCGAGGACGTGAGGGGTCAAGACCTCGGCGTGCGCACGAGGATTGACCGTGACACGCACGGCAAGCGTCTCCACTGTGTCCGGTGACACTGCGTCCGGTGCCACTGGGTCCGGCGACGAAGCCGACAGGGAGACGACTCCGGCAGTGACTGCCGGAGTGGAGGTGTCAATTGCGAGAACAAGCACGATTTCTCAGGGTACCCGCACGTGAAGAACTACTTCCGGCCCGGGAGGGTCACGACGTCTGTGACACGAAACGCCGTTTCACGACGTCTGTGACACCAAACTCCGTTTCACGACGTCCAGGACCAACTCGCAGTCCGCACATCCGATTCGGGTTCCCGATGAAGCTGCACTCGCAGGTGCCGTTCGACGAGCCTTTCCACGACGTCACCACCCCATTCGACCACCACCACTGCATCGGTGAGGTCGGTGTCGAGGTCGAGGGCATCGAGTTCGTCGAGCGCATGCGGTCCGCTGTCTCCCAGCCGGTATGCGTCGACGTGGATCATGCCGACGGGAACTCCGCCGCCGGGGCGGGTGCCCGGACGATGCTCACGAGCGATGACGAACGTCGGGGACGTCACCCGGCCCTGCACCCCGAGCCCGGCGCCGATTCCGCGCGTCAACGCGGTCTTGCCTGCCCCGAGTGGACCGTCCAGCACCACCAGGTCGCCGGCAACAAGTCCCGCCGCCAAGCGTCGGCCGAAAGCCTCGGTATCCTCGGCCGTTTCCAACGTGATCTGTCCGGACACGGGAAGTCCCGTGGAGTTCTCAGCCGACATCGGACCGCTCTTCTACCTGCGCTCGCTGCACCAACTTGTCGATTGCGTCCGTCACGATCGCCGGGAACTCGAGCTGCACCAGATGGCCGGCCCCGTGAACTCGCACGAGTTCGGATTCGGGGAGATCGGCAGCGAGACGCTTGGAGCTGATGAACGGAATCATCATGTCTTGATCGCCGCAGATCACGACTGCCGGTGTGTGCGCGAGGACCTCGAGAGAAGCGGACTCGTCGTGCAGTTCCAACGTCCGCAGGAAATTGACGATGGTCACAACCGAGGTCCGGTCGAGCATGCCGTCCGAGAGTTCATGCAGCCGTGGGCTGACATCGGTGCCGTACGAGGCCGCACGCAGGATCGGCGTGATCAATACTCGCGCAGCGCCCCGGGCATGCTGAACTACTCCTGGTGAGGTGCGCACTGCCAACCGGAATCCGTCGATGATCGGATTCTGCAGATTGCGGGTCAGGCCGGTCTCGGCCAGGCCTGCCGCCGTCGTCGCGACCAGCCCCACGCCGATGACTCGGCCCTCGAACCATTCGGGTCGCTGACCGGCGAGCGCGAGTACCGTCATGCCGCCCATCGAGTGACCGACGAGAACTATCGGCCCCTTGGGTACCTTGGCCTCGACGACGGTCGCGAGGTCGCGGCCGAGCTGAGAAACCGTACAACTCTTCGAACGCGGCATGCCCGAGTCTCCGTGTCCGCGCTGGTCGTAGAACACCATGCGAACCTTGTTGCCCCATCGCTCTTCGAGCTGGCGGCGCTGGAAATGCCAGGACAGCGCACTCAGGCAGTATCCGTGCACGAAAACGACCGTCAGCGGAGCGTCGTCCGGTCCCACTTCGCGAACTGCCAGCTCGACACCGTCCTCGGTGCGCACCGTGCTCTTGCGGTCGCGCGTCATGAGGTCGAAATCCTCGTCCGCGTAGATTTCCCGGCCCGGACGCGTCGCGGTCTTGAAAGCGTTCACGCCGGCCATCGAGCCGAGCGCCACGGCGCTGAGCAGGCCACCGAGAATGCTCATCTTTCCTGCAGTCTTCATGACGTCTTTCCCCCGATGTACGTACGCACAGTGCGTCCACGTATCCCGGTCACGACCTCGTAGTGAATGGTGTCGAGTACGTCGGCCCAGGCCTGCGCGTTGGGTTCGCCGTGATCGCCGTTGCCGAAGAAGATCGCGGTGTCGCCTTCGCGAACTCCGTCACCGTCCGGACCCAGGTCCACCAATACCTGGTCCATGCAGATTCGCCCGACAGCCTGGCGACGCTTACCGCCCAACTGCACTTCGAACTTGCCACTCAGTGAACGAGACAAACCGTCGGCGTAGCCGACGGGAAGCAGCGCAAGAGTGGTGTCGTACGGTGCGACCCACTGATGCCCGTAGGAGACGCCCTCTCCGGCGGCTACCTTCTTCACCAGAATCACCTTCGCTCGCAGCGTCATCGCCGGTCGTAAACCGAAATCTCCGAGTTCGGGCACCGGAGACAATCCATATATCGCGATTCCCGGCCGAACCATGTCAAACCGCAGGTCAGGACGGGTGACTGTAGCAGCGGAGTTGGAAAGATGAACGACTTCGGGGTCGAATCCGCGAGCGCGGACGTCGGCAACCGAGTCGATCAAACGCTGCTTCTGCATGTCGATGACGTCGTGATGCGGTTCGTCCGAGTGTGCGAGGTGAGAGAACACTCCGCGCAGCCTGATCGTGCCCTCGTCCCGGGCAGTGGCGAGGTCGTCGAGCATCTGCGGCCACTCGGTTCTCGATACGCCGTTGCGATTGAGACCGGTGTCCACCTTGAGCGTCACCGTCGCCTGTTGTCCCAGAACCCGTGCCGCGTCGACGACAGCGGCCAGGTGTCGCGGGGAGGACACGCCGATCTCGACGTCCGATCGGATCGCCGAGGCGAAATCGGCGTCGACGCCGTGCAGCCAGGCAAGGACGGGAGCGGTGATGCCTGCCTCGCGAAGGACCAGTGCCTCCGCGATGGTGGTGACGCCGAGTTCCCGGGCTCCCGCCGAGAGCGCCGTCCGCGCCACCGCAACTGCGCCGTGGTTGTATCCGTCCGCCTTGATGACCGCCATCAACGCTGCATCCCCGGCAAATTCACGCAGAACACGCACGTTGTGCGCGATCGCGTCCAGATCGACGACTGCCTCCGTCTGCGGCCCTACTGCGTCGTCGAGTCGGCTCGCCTTCCCCTCCGCAGGCTCCTTCGGTGCTCTTCCCTGGGCAAGCGTCATGGCGACAATCCTGCCACCCACGCAGAATCGGACACGTGTTCGGGTTTGAACACCCTCAATCGAGGGCAAAAGAGCGAAGCACACGCACCGATTCCCGCAGACCTCCCAGCAGGGGTGAAGCCGAAATCGGTGCTCCGGCGACATCCCTCTGACCGCCGGCAGCGGCGATGTTCGCAGCCAACGCGTGAGCCCGCGCCCCGACGGCCCCGGCTTCGAGAGGGCTCAGACCCGACGCCAGCAACGCACCGATCACACCGGAGAGGATGTCACCCGAGCCTGCCGTCGATGCCCAGGAGCCGCCGGCGTCGTTGACCAGCACCTCACCGCCGGGATCCGAGATCACCGTCGTATGGCCCTTCAACAGGACCGTGACTCCGAGGCGTGCGGCAAGAGCACGCGTGGCCGCGATCCTGTCGTCGCCAAGAGTTGTGAATCGAGCGAACTCGCCGGCGTGGGGCGTCAACAGTGTCGGCGCGGTCCGGGCTGCGACAAGTTCGGGACGCTGAGCGAGGAGGGTAAGTCCGTCCGCATCGACAACAACGGGTACATCAGTAGCCAGCACCGACGCCAGAAGTCGCGCGGCGTCGTCGTCGGTACCCATACCGGGGCCGACCACCCACGCCTGAACTCGCCCGGCGGCTTGGAAGGTCTCACTCGCAATCACCTCCGGGAACCGGGCGAGCACCTCGGTGGCGCCGTGCCCGGCGTAGCGGACCAGGCCGGCGGTCGCGGTCACCGCGGCACCGGTACAGAGCACGCCCGCGCCGGGATACTGCTCACTTCCCGCAACGATGCCCACCACACCCTGCGAATACTTGTCGTCCTCCGGACCGGGCACCGGCCACAGCGCACCGACCTCCGCCGGATCGAGCGAACCGAATTCGGGTTCGCCGACGCTCAATCCGATGTCCACGAGTTCGACACGACCACACAGCGGAGCCGCGAGTACGTGTACCGGCTTGAGCGCACCGAATGTGACCGTCACATCAGCGGTCACCGACGGGCCGTCCACTGCGCCGGTGTTCGCGTCGACGCCGCTCGGAAGATCGACCGCCACGATCGGTGCATCCACCTGGCCGACGAGATCGGCCGCGTCAGGCCGTAGACCGCCGTGCCCGGAAATCCCGACGATGCCGTCGATCACCAGATCCGGCGACCCGACTTCGGCGGCGACTCGGCCGCCGGCCTTCAAGAGAGCATCGAGGCCCGCCCGATGAGCGCGCGCCGGATCGAGCAACACGGCCCGCACGCTCACACCTCGTTTGCGGAGCAACGCACCGGCCCACAGGGCATCACCGCCGTTGTCGCCCGTACCGACCAGCAGCGTCACCGACCGATGCGCGACCGACCCTGTACGGGAACGCAATTCGTCCGCGACTACTCGCGCAAGACCGTACGCCGCTCGACGCATCAGCACCCCGTCGGGCAGCTTGTCGAGCAGCGGCGCCTCAGCTGCTCGCACCTGATCGGCTGTGTAGTACCCACGCATGTCGGAACCCTTCAGTTGCCGTCGCTACCCTCGAAACCATGAAATCACGTCTTCGCCCGGCAATCGCGGGTCTCGTGCTCGCTCTCGGTCTGGTCGGGTGCAGTTCCGGCACCGACTCCACACCACCGGCTCCGGAAACGACGGCCAGCGGACCCGTGGTGACCATCTCCGGGATGGCGTACTCCCCCGCGTCCATCACCGTGAATGTCGGCGAGACGGTCACGTGGGTGTTCGACGACAACGGAATGGCCCACGACGTCAACGGCCTCGGGGACGCCAAGGGCAAACTCCGCAGTCCGCTCAAGAAATCGGGAACCTACACCTACACGTTCACCGAACCCGGAACCTACGACTACACCTGCACACCGCATCCCGAGATGCGCGGAACCGTCGTCGTCGAGACGCCGTAACGCGCTCGGGCCCCACAGTCTTGCGACTGCGGGGCCCGATTTTCTAGCGAAAGCTACTCGACCGTAACCGATTTCGCCAGGTTACGCGGCTTGTCGACGTCGTAGCCACGCGCCGCGGCAACCTCGGCCGCAAAGATCTGCAACGGAACCGTGGACAGCAACGGCTGCAGCAGAGTCGGTGACGCCGGAATCTCGATCAGGTGATCCGCGTGCGCCGCGGCGACGGTGTCGCCTTCCTCAGCGATGACGATAGTCGTCGCCCCGCGCGCCTTGATCTCCTGAATGTTGGACACCAACTTCGAGTGCAGGACAGCGCGGCCCTGCGGCGACGGCATGACGATGATGACCGGAAGGTCCTCCTCGATCAAGGCGATCGGGCCGTGCTTGAGCTCACCGGCGGCAAAGCCCTCGGCGTGCATGTACGCGAGTTCCTTGAGCTTGAGCGCACCCTCGAGCGCCACCGGGTAGCCGACGTGACGCCCCAGGAACAGCACGGTCGACGCGTGCGCGAACTGGCGCGCCAACGCGCGCACCGGTTCTGCCGTCTCGAGTACCTTGCTGACCAATGCGGGCATCGCTTCGAGGTCGGCGTACTCGCGGGCGACCTCGTCCGGATACTTGGTTCCGCGAGCCTGCGCCAAAGCCAAACCGACGAGGTAGTTCGCGGTCACCTGCGCCAGGAACGCCTTGGTGGACGCGACCGCGATTTCCGGTCCTGCCCGGGTGTAGAGGACTGCGTCGGCTTCACGCGGGATCTGTGCACCGTTGGTGTTGCAGATCGCCAGGACGCGTGCCTTCTGGTCCTTGGCATGCTTGACAGCCTCGAGCGTATCGGCCGTTTCCCCCGACTGCGAGATTGCGACAACAAGCGTCGAGCGATCGAGAACCGGGTCGCGGTAACGGAATTCGCTGGCGAGTTCGACCTCGACAGGTAGACGCGTCCAATGCTCGATCGCGTACTTCGCCAACAGACCGGAGTGGTAAGCGCTACCGCAAGCGACAACGAACACCTTGTCGACGTCGCGCAGTTCCTGATCGGACAACCGCTGCTCGTCGAGGACGATCTTCCCGTTCTCGAAGTGGCCGAGGAGCGTGTCGGCGACAGCGGTCGGCTGCTCTTCGATCTCCTTGAGCATGAAGTAATCGTGACCACCCTTTTCGGCGGCCGCGAGATCCCAGTCGATGCGGAACGGGCGTCCTTCTGCCTCGTTACCCGCGAAGTCGGAGATCCGGTAGCTGTCGGCAGTGATCACCACTGCCTGATCCTGTCCGAGTTCAACCGCATCGCGTGTGTGCTCGATGAATGCAGCGACGTCGGAGCCGAGGAACATCTCGCCCTCACCGACACCGACTACGAGCGGTGTCGAGCGGCGCGCGGCGACAATCGTGTCCGCATGATCAGCGTGCGTGAAGACGAGCGTGAACGCACCTTCCAACCGACGAACCACCGACAGCGCACTCTCGATGAAATCACCTGCCGTCGGCCCCTGGGCGTACGCCCGGGCGACGAGGTGAACCGCGACCTCGGAATCCGTGTCGCTCTGCAGTTCGACGCCTGCAGCCTCGAGCTCCGCACGCAGCGGGGCAAAATTCTCGATGATTCCGTTGTGAACGACAGCCAGCTTGCCCGAGGCATCACGATGCGGGTGCGCATTGCGGTCCGTCGGACGCCCATGCGTCGCCCAACGGGTATGGCCCATACCGGACGTACCGACGAAGTGATCCGCACCGTACTCGCCGAGCTCCGCCTCGAGGTTGGCCAACTTACCGGCCTTACGCTCGATCTCGACCCCACCGGTTCCGTCGAGAATCGCGATTCCCGACGAGTCGTACCCGCGATACTCCATTCGTCGCAAAGCCTCCACCACAACGCCCAGAGCTGGGCGGTGGCCGACGTATCCCACGATTCCGCACATGGTGACTCAGGGTACTTGGACATCGGCGGTGGGCGCATTTTGCGGTTCCCGCACCTGGTTGCGGCGTCCGCTCCGCATACACGAGGCGGCTCATCGGATAACGTCTTCAACCGTGGCACCGAAACTGAAGACACTGACCCGTGAGCTGTCCAAGCGCGGCCCGCACCGAGTTCTCCGCGGCAACCTCGCCCTGGCCGGACAGCCGGGTGTCGTGTACACGCCGGAAACCGGTTTCAATCTCCCCGCCGTTGCCTTCGCGCACGGGTGGATGGTCGGGTCCCACAAGTACGAGCAGACACTCCAGCACCTCGCTTCCTGGGGAATTGTCGCAGCGGCGCCCGACAGCGAACGCGGTCCGGTCCCGTCACATCTCGGATTGGCTGCAGATCTTCGAGCGACGCTCGACATCTGCGTCGGCGTGCGACTCGGCCCCGGCCAGATCAGCGTCCAACCCGATCGGGTCGCCTTTGCCGGTCACGGCATGGGCGCGGGCGCGGCGGTACTGGCCGCAGCGCAGCGCGGGGATGTCGGTGCGGTAGCCGCACTGTTCCCGGCCCCGACAGCACCCAAGGCGGAGAACTACGCGTCGAAGATCACAGCGCCCGGATTGATCCTCGCCGGCGAAGACGACGTCGATTCCTTGACCAGCAATGCCCGGCCGCTGAGCGTGGAGTGGGGCGGTCCTGTCATCGCACGTACCGTGAACGACGCCCAAGACGCCGGACTGATCGAAGGCCGCCGACTCCTCGGCGCCCTGGGCCTCGGTGGATCCGAGCGCAAGACACAGGCCGCCACACGGTGCCTGCTCACGGGCTTCCTGTTGTTCCATCTGACCGGCGACAAGAAGTACAAGGATTTTGCTGATCCCGACGTCGAGATTCCGCACACGGCGCCGTTGCTGCCGGTCGAACCTCACTCCGACGCGCGGGCCAGCCAGCTGTTGCGTAAGTAGGAGTCCGTACTCGCCACCGACTCCGGCGGCGAGCACGGCGGCGTCGGCTCTGACGCGGATCGCAGATACGGGCCGGCTCTCACGGTCCCATCCGTGTCATTCTCGGCGGATGTCGTTTCGGACGGCGGCTCCTGGCGCGATTCCGCGCTCGCTGCGGCCACTCTGCGCTCACGGAAGTCGTCGAGTTGAGAGTCGAGGGTTCGACGGATCGCTTCGAACGGCGCGTGAACGGACTTCACAGCGGACCAGCTCCGGCCAACTCAGCGCCCGTCTCTCCGTCGGGAGCCACGATCGACTCGTCGGGGACTGTGGAAGGCGGCTCCGGGTCCGGCGCGGGCGAGACTTCGGCGGTGGTTTCGACCGGCACCTCGTGCTCGCGAATCTCAGGGTCGGGAGTTTCGGGCTGGAGTGTCGCAGGCTGGGACGCTTCTTGCGGGCGCGCCTCGTGCAGCGACATCTCCGGATCGGCATCGAGCACTATTCTCGGCCAACCATTTTCGCTCAACTCCAGGGTGGCCGACACAGAGTTCCCGTCAGCACCTGCAACATCCAGACTCACCCCACGACCGTCGGACGCAATCGAGAAGCCCCAAGTGTTGCCGCCGATCGAGAAAGAGACAGGAGCGGCGGCGACACCGGATGCACTCGGCTCGGCGATCGGAAAGGTTGACGTGAACGCGTCTGTCACCCACTGGGTCGCGGCGTCAAAAGCATGACCAACCGCGCTCGCGCACTCCGCACACGCCCTGTCGAATTCATCGCGAGTATCGAGATACGCCGAACGAAAAACCGTGTCCAGCCATGGCGCCGCACCACGACCGGTGGAAGCGACGTGAGTCAGCTGGTCGATCTCCCCCGCACCCAGACCGCCGATCGTCGCCCGGTCGAGGCTTGCCACCTTGAAAGCCTTGTCTGCCAAAGCCGTTCGAACCGTCCGCGCGAACTCGTCGGCCAGCGTGATCAACAGTGGCGCCGAATCCGCATCGGACCGAGCTTCACGCCGCGCCGCGAAGGCCTGATCTACGACCGCACCCACGCCGGAAACATTCCACACTGCAGGAAGATTCTCCGCCAGGGTCGTCAGCATCGCGATCTCGGCGACCGAACCGTCCACCGCTGCGGCCATGTCCGACGCATCTCGCATTAGTGCCTCGAAATCGATACCAGCCTCTGCGCGATACGCATCCTCGTAGGACGAAAGCATCCGTTCTTCGAAGCCCAACCGAGAGGCCAGGTTGTGAAATCGATCGAAGAACTGCAGTCCCCTCGCACCAGCATCCAGGATTTCGTCAGGACGCACGCGTGAATCACGCAGTGCAAGAATATCTTCGACGCAATAGTAGCTGTTTGGTACTGCCTGTGCGGTACCGCTCGTCGGTCTCATGAGACCGACCCGCTGGAGTCTCGCAATCGCTGCGCACCCTGACCGTCCACCTCAGCGATCACCTCAGCCGAAGAGGAAAGCCGAGGCGCCAACGTATCGAGAAGATCGGCACGGCCAGTCAAGCGAGAATTCAGGACCGCCAATGCCGATGCCAACGCGGCTCCATGCTCGGCGTAATCACGGCCCGAAACGGCACCGCTGAATCGCAGACGCCTGATCGGGTCCGCAGAATCGCGCAGAGCCTGGGCCACCGACACCGCTTGGCGTGCCAATTCATCTGTTCCAGCGCGGTCGACATCCACGAGCGCCCCCAAGTTTCAGCGGAACCACTCGCACGTCGAGCGGCCTTTGACTCCTTGGACGCAGCAGGGCGCAATTACGTTCCCTCAAAACGCGAACGCGTAATGAGGGGCTAAACCGAACCGACGATCTCGGCCAACTCGTCGGCCAGCTTCTGCGCGAGCGGAAGTTCGGTGGCCTCGACCATGACGCGGACCAGTTGCTCTGTCCCGGACGGGCGCAGGAGCACGCGACCACCGTCACCGAGGACGCGCTCTGCGTCCGCGACTGCTGCGAGTACCGACGGCGATGCTGCGACTGTCGCCTTGTCCCCGACCTTCACGTTGATCAGAACCTGCGGGAGGGTTGTCATCGTTGCGGCCAGTGCGGATGCCGACTTACCCGTGCGAGCCATGCGTCCGAGCAGCCGGAGGCCGGTGAGAATCCCATCGCCCGTGGTGCCGAACGCCGGCAACACGACATGGCCTGACTGCTCGCCGCCGAGGCTGTATCCGCCCGCGCGCAGTTCCTCCAAGACGTAGCGGTCGCCTACGGCAGCAGTCACGATGTTGATACCGGCCTCGCGCATCGCGATGTGCAAACCGAGATTGCTCATGACAGTCGCGACGAGAGTGTTCTCGACCAACTCGCCGGCGTCGTTCATCGCGATCGCCAGAACTGCCATGATCGCGTCACCGTCGACCACCGCTCCGGTCTCGTCGACGGCCAGGCAACGGTCGGCGTCGCCGTCGTGCGCGAGGCCTAGGTCCGCCCCGTGATCGACTACGGCTTTCTGAAGATTCTCCAGGTGCGTCGATCCGCAGCCGTCGTTGATGTTGAGGCCGTCGGGATCGGCGCTGATCGCGATGACGCGAGCGCCAGCTGCCGCGTAGGCAACCGGTGCGAGCGCGGAAGCAGCGCCGTTGGCGCAGTCGACCACAACGGTGAGTCCAGCGAGTGGCTCGCTCGCCGCGCTCGCCAGATGCGCAAGGTACAGCTGAGCGGCGTCGTCGACCGTACGGACGCGGCCGATCCCGGCACCTGTCGGTAGGACGGGCGGTGCAGTGCCGTCGAGTGCATCCTCGATCGCCACCTCGACAGCATCATCGAGCTTGTGTCCACCGGCTGCGAAAATCTTGATTCCGTTGTCCGGCATGGGATTATGCGATGCAGAGATCATGACACCGAGACTGGCGTCGAGCTTTGCCGTCAAGTATGCAACTGCCGGAGTCGGAAGAACACCCACGTCGAGCACGTCGACACCCGCGGAACTCAATCCTGCGGTCACCGCGGCTTGAAGCATCTCACCGCTGGCGCGAGGATCGCGGCCGATCACGGCGGTCGGACGTTCGTCCGCGGTATCGGCTGTCAGTACGCTCGCCGCGGCAACTGCCAATCTCAATGCAAGATCTGCAGTCAGATCCGAATTGGCAAGTCCACGAACACCGTCAGTACCGAACAACCGACCCATAGAACGACTCCTGAATCCTGTGAACCTCGAGAAGGGAACTCGAGAAGGGAATTTCTCCGAGAAACACAAGAGCGAGCGTCCGGTAACGATGGACGCCCGCTCTTGTGGTGAACAGGTGCCGAAGCAGACCCGTCGGGTCAACCTCGGCAAAGCATCAGCGCTTGGAGTACTGCGATGCCTTACGGGCCTTCTTCAGGCCGTACTTCTTACGCTCGACCGCGCGGGCGTCACGCGTCAGGAAGCCTGCACGCTTGAGGGCCGGACGATCATCAGGGGTTACCTCGATGAGTGCGCGCGCGATAGCCAGACGCAGTGCGCCTGCCTGACCGGACGGGCCGCCACCGTGCAGCAGTGCAATGATGTCGAAAGACTCGGGACGCTCGACGAGCACCAGCGGAGCCTTGATCAGCTGCTGGTGAACCTTGTTGGGGAAGTAGTCCTCCAACGTACGACCGTTGAGCTTGAACTGACCGGTACCGGGAGCCATCCGGACGCGAACGACAGCCTCCTTGCGGCGACCGACGGTCTGGACCGGGCGATCGAGGACGATCGGTGCGAGCGTAGCTGCAGCAACCTCTTCGACGACCTCGACTGCGTCAGAGACAAGCTCTTCCACTGCTTCGATGTTCTCTTCGGACACGTTCTGCTCTTCCGGCGATGTCACTGTGCGACCTGCTTGATCTCGAACGGCACCGGCTGCTGCGCGGTGTGGGGGTGATTCGGGCCCGCGTAAACCTTGAGCTTGCTGCTCATTGCGCGGCCGAGCTTCGTCTTGGGGAGCATGCCGACAATGGCCTTCTCGACGAGACGATCGGGAGTCCTGTCGAGGACCTCACCGACAGTGCGGGACTTCAGGCCACCCGGGAATCCGGAGTGGTGGTAAACGTTCTTGCCCTGCAGCTTGTTGCCGCTGATGGCAACCTTCTCTGCGTTGATGATGACAACGAAGTCACCACCGTCGATGTGCGGCGCGTAGGTGGGCTTGTGCTTGCCACGCAGCAAGTTCGCTGCCTGAACGGCAAGACGGCCGAGCACCACGTCAGTGGCGTCGATGACGTGCCACGTGTGGGTCACATCTCCGGCCTTCGGGGTGTACGTAGACACAGATCTTCCTCGTCTTAATTCATTCCACTGCTGACCATGTGCGTATCGCGTAAACGATCCTCGGCGGCCAGTTGAGACCCGAGAACCGCCGGTCTCCACGCATTTCTGCCGGAGCCCTACGGCACGCCACCGATAGACGATACCGGTCTACCCGCTGCCAGGTCAAAGCGCAGCCATTCCTGCCAACAGCATCATCGTCCAGCACAGCGATGCGAGCGATCGACATGCGCCTGCCCCGGCAACCTGACGGTACCGGGGCAGGCGGGGTGTCATCACGGCATGGGATGTTGTCAGCGACCGAACCCGTTTGCGGCGATCCGATCAGCTTCCTGCATTTTCTCCGAGCCGCTCGCCGTCGCTCCGGCGATCTGCGCGAGAACCATGTTCAGTTCTTCGGAAGCCTGGGCCCAGCGACGCTGTGCGTCGTTCCACGCTTCGGAGCCTGCCCCTTCCCAGCCTGCTTGCAGCTTGTCCACGACAACCTTGATGTCGCCCTGTTTGTCGTTGATCGCTTTGGCCTGCTGTTTCATCTGATCGGACAGCATTGCGAGGCCGCCGAAGTCGTACTTGATCCTGTCGGACATAACTGCTCCCGGTTCGGTGTGACTGGAGAGAACTTGTGAGAACTAACTTGGAGAACTACTGGCTGAGGATTGCTTGATCGGACGATGAAGAGCTGGCGGTCAGGACATGTTCACCGTCGCGCCGCGAAGCGAGCTGACGTTGTCGTCTTCGGTCGAGTCGAAGGTTCCCGCGGCCTGTTTGATCTGCTCGCAGATGTCGGTCAGAGCTGTGTCCAACTTCAGGGCCGCGCTGTTGTATCGCTCCATGATTCCTGCGTATTCGACCTGCGCCGCACCGTTCCACGAATTGTGCGAAGCGTCGGCCTCCGACCGAACAGCGTTGACCAGCCCCCTGATGTCACCGAGATGTCCGTCGATGGTCCCCGCCGAATCGATCAATTCAGCGGTAGTTGCGGTAAAGCCCATGTCGTCCCCCTGGATTCGGTGAGTACCGTTCGGTATCGGCGATCACACACAACGGGCTTGGTCCGTCGGATGTGCACCGGGGTCGAGCGGAACTCCCTGATGTGCGCTACACATACTTTGACGCGACCTCCGTACCAACGGTTCCGGCCCGACCGAAGAATATTTTCAGAACCGACCGATCCGGTCACGGTGTGAATTCGACCGACTGCCACATCCGCAGGCAGTCCGCTTCGAGACTGCCCCACTCACCGATCAGATACTGGCAGCCGATACTCACTTGCCGTCCGTTGTCGACGTACACGTGCCAACGCACCTCGGAGAAATCGTCCGGAAACTCGACGTACACCACTGCCCGTTTTCCTGCGGCATCGTCGAGCACAGCAAACTCTGCGAACCGCAATGGGTCCTCGAACGTCGAAAACTGCTGACGCAATACAGCTTCGACGGAATCGAATCCCACACCTTCCGCAAGACGTTTCTCGATGACCACGATCTTGCGATCCGCACCCGAACCGGGTACCAAATCGGTACGCCCGCTCGAGGTCCCTCGCGACAGAAGCTTCCAATCGGAAGGCACTTCTGCCGCAACGCTTCCCACGTCCACACGAGTAAGTTCCGGCGTGGCCCCGGACTCGATCGACGAGATCGAAGTCTTCGGTGCAGGCGTTTCCTGCTCTTTCGACGCCTCCACGATCTCTACTTCGTCTTCCGCCGTGGCTGCGACCGACCTCGTCAACCGAGAATCGTTTCGATCGCGAGTGGACACCACCACCGTTCCTGCGACCGCACCGGCGACGGCGACCACCGCAAGCGCCGCCGCGAACCATCGACGGCCTCCGCGCCGCCCGCCGACGCGACGCGGCGAAGAGGCATTCGAGTCCAAGGAAGGAATCGACTTCGCGCCATCCGTATCGCCTACCCACCCGGCGCCGAAAGCCGAATTGTCGACGATTCGTCCCGAACTGTCCCGCGCGGTTGTCTGGCGAACGAGCGTCTGAGGATCCACCAGAGACGCAGCCACCCGGCTCTCGTCCAGAATTCGGATGCTCGCGTGGCCGTGAACATTCGTCGACCCCCGTTCGAGCGAAGCCGCAACAGCATGAGAGCTCGGCCCGACCAACACCACAGCGTCCCGAACCGATAGATCCCCGATTGCGGAAAACAACCCCGCAACGTCTGCGATCTCCGAACTTTGTGTTCCGTCGATTTGGAGTTCACCGTCGACCTCAGCGACAACAGAAGCGACCACCGTTCCGCCTCGCAGTTCGAGGACGACACACCGCGATCGCCAAGCCGTATGAGCCGACCTCGCCGCCGCGATCGACGTCGGAACGAGTACGACGTCGTGCGCCACTCGACGTGCGGCATCGAGCAATCGCCGCCTGCGTGGGGCACCCCAATCCGAGGGATGACTGAGATGAAGAATGTCTGCGTCGACGATTCCGCACCCGTCCATCGCACTGGAGATCAGCCTGGCCACCTCCAAGACTGTCGGGACAACCCGACCATCCACGTCGACATAATCGTCGTCGATGTAATCGATCGCATTCTCGCCGGCCGCACCGGGGCCCGACGCCGGTTCGCGTCGGAGGTCTGCACTGCAACAGAATTCGCGTTGACCCGACACGACCCAGATATTCGATGCACCCCAATGTAACGAGACCGACACTGCGGACGGAGCGGTCACAGCGGTGGTATCCACGGAACTTGGACAAGTTGGGTTTGCGAGCGGGAAACGTAGACCCCACGGCCTTCCGGCATCGCCGACGCGCGGACAGTGCCGACGAGATTTCCCTCGTCACGGCTTCCGCTCATGATCAATCCGGCCGGCGCCATGTCGCGAATTCTCGCAATGACCGGCTCGTACAGTGCTCTGGCCGCACCACCGGAACGGCGGGCAATAACCAGGTGCAAACCGATGTCCTTCGAGTGCGGAATGTATTCGAGCAACGGCGCCACCGGATTTCCACTCGGTGTGGCCACAAGGTCGTAGTCGTCGATCAGTACGTAAATCTCCGGCCCACTCCACCACGACCGTTCCCGCAATTGCTGCTGCGTTGTTTCGGCGTTCGGCATTCTGGCAGCGACGATCCGAGCCAAGTCGACCATCAATTCACCGAAGGTCGTCGACGACGCCGAGTACCCGCCGAGGTGATTCCCTTCGACCACGCCCAGCAGGGAATGCCGATAGTCACCGATGATCACCTTGGCCTGGGCCGGTGTGTTCGACGCGATGATCCCTTCGGCTATTCCACGCAAGAGAGATGTCTTCCCACACGCGGTGTCGCCGAATATCAACAGGTGCGGGTGTTCCCGGAAGTCCATGTACACCGGGGCGAGGTCGGTCTCACCGAGCCCGATCGGCACGGTGAGGCACCGACCGTCGGCCGCACTCGGTGAGGGCCACCGGGTCCCGACAGCTTCGAGAAGTTCCACCCGCGAGTAGAAATCCGGGAGCATCCGCACGGCGGGTGCCGGACGCGAATTCGACATGGCTGCAATACGTTCGACCGTCGCCACCACAGCCGTACTCGAGTTCTCACTACCCGGTAGGCCGTCGATTCGAGGTAGTCCGGTGAGAAGGTGGAGTCCGTCGCGAGTGATGCCACGACCCGGTCGACCTTCCGGCACCAGGCCTGCTTTCCGGCGACCCGCATCCGAATCTCCCGGATCACCCAATCGAAGTTCGATGCGAGTACCCAGTTGATCCTTGAGTGCCGGCCGGATCTCGGCCCACCTCGACGTCGTGACGATCACGTGTACACCGAAGGACAAACCTTGACCGGCGAGCATGTTGATCTGGGGCTCGAGTGATTCGAAATCCGAACGAACGCTTGGCCAACCGTCGACGACGAGGAAGACGTCACCGTACGGGTCCTCTCGGAGTCCCGCAGCCTCACCTTCCCCGGTGGGATCAACTGTTCGCAATCTACGGAAATCGGCCATCGATTCGATGCCGAGGTCACGAAACAGTCGCTCCCGTTTAGCGACCACACCGAGTACCTCGGCAACTGTGCGCCGGACGCGGTCGGAATCCAAGCGGTTTGCCACCGATCCGACGTGCGGCAGATCTTTCAATCCGAGGAGCGTTCCACCGCCGAAGTCGAGGCAGTAGAACTGAATCTGTTCCGGCGTGTGCGTCATGCTCAGAGACAAGATCAACGTGCGCAACGCCGTCGACTTTCCCGACTGCGGGCCGCCGACAATCGCGAGGTTGCCAGTCGATCCGTTGAGATCGGCGACGAGTAGATCGCGGCGCTGATCGAACGGCCTGTCGACTATGCCGAAGGGTGCGCTCAGATTTCCGCGAGGTTGATCACCGGTCGCCCACCGCGGCAACAACTGGTCAAGCGTCGGAGATGACTCGAGCGGCGGGAGCCACACTTCATGCGCACGTGGACCGTGACCGCGCATGCGGTCTACGAGGACTCCCATGAGAGTACGTGCATCGTCACCGATTTCACCCATGTCGACGACGTCGGGCTCGACGGGAACGACAACGGCCTCTGGTCCGATCACGGGCTTCGCGATAAACGGCAGCGGCGCCAGTTCGACGGGGGAATCGACCGAGAATCGAGTGGGCACGATCCGCTCGCCCTCGTACGGGCCTGACACGTACGCACCTTGGAAGCGAACGATCTCAGCAGAATCGGACTTCAGGTATCCCGCACCGGGTGTACCCGGAAGGTGATAAGCATCGGGAACGCCGAGGACGGAACGAGACTCGTTCGCCGAGAACGTTTTCAAACCGACGCGATACGAAAGATGGCTGTCGAGACCCCGAAGCTTTCCTTCGTCGAGCCGCTGACTGGCCAGCAGCAGGTGAATGTGAAGTGACCTGCCCAATCGCCCGATGGCCACGAACAATTCGGCAAATTCCGGCTGCTGACTGAGCAGTTCGGAAAACTCGTCGACAACCACGAAGAGTGCCGGTAACGGATCGAGTGCAGCGCCGGCCAGCCTCGCCCTCTCGTAATCGGACACGTTTGCGAAGTTTCCTGCCGCACGCAACAGTTCTTGTCGACGATTCATTTCGCCGGCGAGCGCGTCCTTCATACGATCGACCATCGCCAATTCCTCGGCAAGGTTGGTGATGATCGCAGCAACATGCGGCGCCTCCTCGAGGCCGAGAAAGGTTGCACCACCTTTGAAGTCGATCAGGACGAGGTTCAGTGCGTTGGGAGAGTGGGTCGCGATCAGGCCGAGCACCAAGGTTCGCAGGAACTCCGACTTGCCAGAACCGGTGGCTCCGATACACAGCCCGTGCGGACCCATACCGTTCTCGGCCGACTCCTTCAGATCCAGTTCGACGGGGTTTCCGTCTTGTCCGACACCGATCGGCACACGGAGTCGGTCGCGCCCCTGACGTGGAAGCCAGCCATGCTCAGGATTGAACCTCGCAACGTTTCCTATCCCCAACATCTGGCTCCACGTCCGAATGGATCGGTCGTCGTCAGCTGCGTCGACGGCATTCTGCGATGCCGCACGGAACGGTGCGATGCGACGCCCGAACGCCTGCGCCAGGCTCGTCGTCGCAGCGTCGGGCCTCGCAAAGTTCTCAACTCCTGCGCTGCTCACCGCGCCGATCTGATCGCTACCGACGACCAGTCGCAACCCACGCGTCGCCACCAGCCGCGGGCAGAACCCGCACAGGTCGAGGACTGTCACCGAGTCGAGCCCGGATTCGGACAACAGGCCGGTGTCACCTTCGAGTAAGCCACCGTCCACGACCAGCACGAGATGCGGAACGCCCGCACTGGCTGGAGTGTTGCGAGCGAATCGAGCACGCATCGAAAGCGGTTCCCCGAGGGAACTTTCGAATTCGAGATACGAACCGAACACCATGCGTGCAGTGCCGGTGCCGTCCTGAGACTGCGGGTGTTGCACGTGTGGGAGCCACTTGACCCACTCCCACTCGGATTCGGTATCGGGACCGCACACCACCGCAACTTGGAGCGTGTCCGGACCGTGGAATGTGCACAGCTGCATCAACATCGAGCGGACAAGCGCACGAGCGGAATCTCTCTGCCCCTCGATGGACATCGCAGCAAATCCGCGAAGCGAGACGGCGGTCGGCAGGTCCTGCACAACCGAATGTGCACGGACGAATCGCCGAAGTGAGACAGCAGCGACGGGTTCGAGATCCTCGACCGGCCCGGTCTCCGGAGACACGAGTCTGGTGGCCAATCGCTGTGTACCCAGACCTACCCGAACGTGGCAGTAGTCCGAGTCGGTGATCTGACGCTCCCACATCCGCACAGTCCCGGCCAGTGTCCAGAGCAGCGACGGCTCGGGATTGCTCCACTCGAGAGCAGCACGCTGCGCACCAGTCGTCGCAGCAACATCACTACGCATCTGATCCAGGTACCGGAGGTAGTCCTTGCGGTCCTCGTTCGCTTCGGACGCTCTTGCTCCACCGCTACGACCGCCCCCGGCGAGCATTCCGAGCATCGACACCATCATCATGACCGGAAACAGCAGGGACATCGGATTGCGCGCCATGCCGGAAGAGAACATCAGCGCCACCATGCCGATCATGGCAACCACCATGATCACCGGAAGTAGTTTGGTCAGTAGGTTTCCCGGCGTGACGCGAGGTATCTCCGGTGGGGGCTGAAGCGTCACCTCGCCGCCCGGTGTGCGCGGCGATTCACGGCGTGCTCGACGCGCAAATCTGACAGTGCTCAATTCACCCACCCCCATCGGTGCTGCAGCTGTTGCCGCCAGACGCCTCGTCCGACTACCGCCGGCCCCCCAAGGCGTACTCGCTCAATTGCAAGAGAGTAGATCACAACACCGACACTCGGGTCGGTGCCACCTGTTGTCGGCGCTGTCTCCGATACAGGCGCGCAGTTCATGTCGTATTGTTCGGGTGAACTGGGGTGACGCGAAGGGGGAATCGCGTCATGGGAGGGGACAGATCTTGACCAGCACCACTACAACCAGCGCTGCGAACACCGGAAACGGACGAGGCGCGAGTCATTCTGCCGAACTGTGCAGGTTGACGGTACTTTCAGCCCATTCGCAGGTGGATCTTGCGGTGCCGCTTCGTGTTCCACTCACCGTGGTCATTCCGGGCATTGTGGACACAATTGTCAACCACAGCAATTTCAACGAGTTCGACCACACCACCGAACAATTCGAGCCCGTCGACTGGACTCTGTCGAAAGTCGGCAGGGCACCGCTGGCACCGACGCTGTCGCTGCACGAGCACGGAATGCGCGATGGAGAATTGCTCGTACTCGAGGCCTCGGACACCGCTGCCCCGCCCCCACTCTTCGACGACATCATGTACACCGTCGCGGCCACGGATGCGGACGTCTACCGACGCTGGACTCCGGTCACCGCGCGCATTGTCGGCTCGACCGCCGCCCTCGTCGCTGCGCTCGTCGCGGCCCTCGCCCTGGTCCTCGGCGACACGGGACTGATCGGCGCCGTCTGCGGCGGAGTGACGTCTTTGGTGCTCACCGTCGCCGCCGCCGTGGCAGCGCGGGTGTACGGAGACTCTGGAAGTTCCGTCACGCTCGGATGCGCTTCGGTGCCACTGGCGTTCGTCTCCGGCGCACTCTGCGTGCCCGGCACTGTTCTTTCGGCTCATCTGCTTCTCGGTTCGGCATTTGCCGCTGCGGTAACTCTGATCTGCTTCCGCTTGTGCGGCGCCGGATTAGCTGTCTTCACAGCACTTCTCGTCGTCCTTCTCGCGGCGGTGGGCACCTTTGCCGTCACTACCACGCTTCCCGAGGCGCGCACCGCGACCGTCAGCGGCGCGGTGATTGCCGCCGCATTGATCGTTCTCACGTTCACCGCTCGACTGTCGATGTTGTTCGCGCGACTACCGCTTCCTCCTGTTCCGACGCCGAGTAATCCCCTCGACGACGACCGCGACGGACTGCCCGAACCCGAACTACCCGGGCTGACCGAGTTGGCGGAAAGGGCAGGGCGGGCGCGTAGCTATCTGACCGGGCTGATCGTGGCCACGTCAGTGGTCGCGCTCGTCGCTGCCGTCGCACTCGCGTGGTCCTGGCCTGGTCAGGGGATCGTCTGGCCGAATCTTGCTCTCGCATTCGCGACGGCCGTCGTGCTGATGTTTCGCGGGCGCACCTACGCGGGCGCACAGCAGGCTGTGCCACTCATCGCGGCAGGCATCTCGGTGATTCTCGTTCTCCTGGGCGACATGGCATGGACCCATCGCGACCATGCATTGGTCGTCTTCGCCATCACGATGACCGTTCTCCTCCTGGCACTGGTTCTGGGAATCCTTCCCCCCCAGAACACATTCAGCCCCGTGATGCGACGCGCTGCCGAGCTGTTGGACCTCGCTGCGATTGCAGCAATCGTTCCGCTGATCTGCTGGGTCAGTGGCCTCTTCGCGCTCATGCGTGGCCTCTGAGCGATCGGTGATCGATGGTGATTCGACGGGCAACAAACATCTGCGCCAGTCTCGTGATCGTTGCCTTCAGCGTTCTCGCCGGGGCAGGTGGCGCATCGAGCGCGGTTCCCTCCCCCATCGATCCTGCAATGCTGCCCGAGGACGGTCCGCCTGCACCTCCACAACCCACCGAACAACGAACCCTGTGCGTCCCAGCCGTGGCAGGTGGTGACGGTGCGGACATTCCACGTTCTCAACGAGATCTGGGATTCGATTCTGTGTGGCCGATCACCAGAGGGGCAGGACAGCGAATTGCTGTCATCGACACCGGTGTCAGCAGACATCCCCGGCTGCCATCGCTCGACGGCGGCGGTGATTACGTCGGTACCTCCGACGGCACCGACGATTGTGACGCACACGGAACTGTCGTGGCCGGTCTCATCGCCGCCCAGCAAGTCGAGGGTTCCGGATTCTCCGGAGCTGCGCCTGACGCAAAGATAATTTCGATCAGGCAGTCCAGTGCCGCCTTCTCGGTGGCCGGCCAACGCGAAGACCCTGCTGTAGCCGAGAACTCATCCGGGTACGGAAACGTCGACACCATGGCATCGGCCGTCCGTCACGCTGCGGACATGGGTGCAAGCGTCATCAACATCTCCGAAGTCGCCTGCAAGCCTGCCGGGGACGGGATCAGCGACCAACGACTCGGCGCTGCAATCGAATACGCCACGATCGCGAAGAACGTCGTAGTCGTCGCAGCTGCAGGGAACGTCGGATCCGGAGGTTGCAAGAACCAGAATCCGCCGCCGGATCCCCTCAATCCCCTGGCCGATCCATGGAACTCGGTTGTGACGATTGCCAGTCCGGCTTGGTACGACGACTATGTCCTCACAGTGGGGTCGGTAGACCCCAATGGCGCCGCCAGTTCCTTCAGCCTCGGCGGTCCATGGGTCGACGTGGCGGCGCCCGGCACCGGAATCACCTCACTTCACCCGACGTCGCCCGGTCTGACCAACGGGGTGTACGGCTCCGACGGCGCCGTACAGTCGTTCAACGGGACCAGTTTCGCTGCGCCCCTTGTCGCGGCAACCGCCGCACTGGTCCGGTCGGTTCACCCGGAACTGACTGCGCTTCAGGTCATGCAACGTATCGAAGCCACCGCCCACGCTCCGGCGCAGGGTTGGAATCCCTACGTCGGTCACGGCGTCATCGATCCACTTGCGGCAGTGACGGGCGAACTGGCCCCAGGAGAACGCGTCAAGGTCAACCATCAGTCGGTGTCGATCGATCCCCTACCCACGCCGCCGACCCCCGACAACCGATCTCGCGACACGGCACTCGTCGGAGCCGGAACGGTCGGCACCCTCGTTCTACTGACGCTGTTGGCATCGATGCCTCTTCGTCGAGTAATTCGTCGGCATCTTCCCGAACGCCAGAACATCGATCCCTGAACCGTCAGCAGTGTTCAGTTCACCGGAGCGGCCGGCGCTGTATCGGGGGCGATTCCGTCGTGAGCTATCAGTGCATTGCTCTTCTCGAGCGCGGGACCTGATGCAAGTAGGTCGAGCATCTGCCAAGGCGCGCGATCAGGCGTTCGCGTCAATCCGAGCGCGCGAGCGGAGATTTCGTCCGGTACGCCGTACTTCACACCGGTATCGGCTACGTAGAACACTCCGTCGCGCCTGGTGCTGTTCGTCTCGATTCCGGTCGCTTGAACAAATCCGCCGAATCCCTGTTCGACATGGACGTTGTCGAGATTGTCACCCGATCCGTCCGCCTGCGCCAAGGACACCAACTTGCCACCCTCCGGGATCGGAACCTGCAATCCAGCGACAAGTTTCAGCGTTGCAGAACTACTTTCGGCGCCCTCGACTGCAGGTGAGGGAGCCCATTCCAGACAGCCGACAGGTGCGCCGTGATCATCGACGATCTCCGGAACCACCCGCGGCAACAAGTCGACGGCCAGCTCACTCACCGAGGGAATACGACTGATGGCATCAGGGGTGACGCTCGCGATCCCGGTGGCGCCCTGCGAATCCGAGAAGTAGATCAGTTGGGCGAGCGCCGCACCGATCTTCTGGATCCCGTTCTCGAGTACCACGTAGTACTGCGGGTCTGCACCCACCGAAACCTGGATGACGGAGCCGACAGTCTTGTTCTGCAGAGGAAACCGGGGCGCCGATCCCAGTTGGCGGATTCGCGGAGCCTCGATGCGCGGAACTTCGGGAATCGAATTGAGGAATCCGATACTGATCGGTCGCGCCTGTGCTCCTTCCAGGCCCAAAGCCCGCATGATCGCCGGATCGTCCACATCGATTTCCGCTCGCTTCCCGTCGTACACGAGAAAGTGATCGGAACCCGACTTCACCAGGAATGCACGGTCATTCGTCAGATATGTCGTGTTTTCGCCGACATTGGACGAGCCGACCAGGACCGAAGTCGTCAACGATCTTCTCCCGTCGGATCCGACGGAATCGCACACCGTCCACGCGGCGTTGGTAGGGTCGGCCGATTCCGGCAGCGCGGACGGTGCGCCGGGAATGCCGACGAGCGCGCCCCGGGGTTTCGCCTCGACCTCGGATGCCTTGACTATTGCCGGTTTTCCTGGCGAACCCAGAATCAGTCGTGCGGAGGCCAAGTTCAGCACAGGGCGAAACGTACCCTCCATGGCGACGAACATCGCGCCCGATTCCTTTGCAACGACGATCTCTGCATCGCCGATTCTGTCCTGTGGCCGAAACAGAGCGAGTACAGCGCAACCCGCCAATCCCAGTGCAGCGAGGACTATTCCGACGGTGAACGCGCGCGACTGTGATCGCATCGGATCGTGAAGCATCCGCACGTCTCGTCTGACCAGCGCATGTTCCATCCGCCTGACCAAGAATCGGTACCCGTTGACCTGCCAGCGCGTGGTAGGTGTCGCAGCCATCATTCCCCCCGTGCCTTACATCCCCTTGCGAAGACACAGTACAGTTCCGCTGGGGCGGAAATTTTCGGGTAGTTCGCAGGTCAGGTATCGGGGAGGAACCGTGGACCGATCGCGGTTGAAGCATTGGCCGTCGTCACACAGGATTTCGACGCGCGAGTTCGTGCCGGCACAGATTTTCGGAATCGGTGCGGGCGGAATCGCGATGGCCAGTGGGCTCGATTGGTTCTGGGCGCTGGCAATCGGTTGTGTGGTTGCCGGATCAATGCTGCTTCATGTGGGCGGTTGGTCGGTAATGTCCTGGATTGTCAGGTACTTTCGCTATCTGCACCGCAAGGACGTCGACCGCAGCACGATCGTCAGTTTTCACACTCCCTCCGAGCAGTCCATCGGGCTCCGAGTGGACGGATCTTCGCTCGTCGCTGTCGTCGAGATCGCTCCCCCACGCGACTACCTGACCAGGATCGGCCGTCATTCGTTCGACGCTTCCCACCTTCTGCCCACGGCAGCCCTCGCCAATTGTCTCTATCAGCACGACATCTCACTCACCGGCATCGACATCGTCAGTCACGGATACCGCGCCGCGTCGGGAACGCCGGCCACCGAAGTCTACGAACGTCTCATCGGACCACTACCAGCCACCGCCACCAGAAGTGTTTGGCTTGCACTACGTTTCGACGCGCTGGAGGGTGGTGCAGCAGTCGAACGCCGGGGCGGGGGCGAACAGGGCGCCGGCCGCGCGATAGCTGTTGCCGCCAATCGTGTCATCCGGGTGCTCGATTCAGCGGGGTGCAAGGCGCGGATCCTGACCGCACCGGAGATCGCGTCGTCCACTGCCCAGGTGACAAGAGGAGTGGCCGGCCACGAGGTCACCGAAACGTGGCGAAGTACCCCCTTGCCTGGCGTGTCCAACGTCGGATTTGGGATCGAACCCCGTTTCATCACCACTGCGACCCTGACCCGAGTGTGGGCAGTGGCAACGGTCGGGACGTCCGTGACAGTTCGGTTACGACCCACCGGACAACGCGGAGAGGCGAAGGTCAGTGCGACATGTCGCTTCACCACGCGCAATCCACCTGAGAACGCACCGCTGGCCGGTTTGGTCTCGCTACGTGGGCGCCAGCGCGACGGATTGCTGACCAACTTGCCAACCGCATTGGCCGCGCTGGACGGCATCACGCCGGGCGTTCGCATGGACGGGGGCACACTCGACTCACTCGCTCTACCCCTTGCCGGGTGCGGCCAACTCATCGGCTCGGACGGAAACGGGCACGGTGTCGCGGCCAGAATTTCGGGGCCGGGCGTCAACACCGTTCTTGTCGCCGGCGAACTCTATCTGGCTCAGCAGTTGATCTTTCGAGCCATCGCGACCGGCGCACTGGTACTCGTCCACACCGATCGACCTCAAGCGTGGACCGCGCTCACCGACTCGATGGGAGTGCCTGACCGACTCCGCGTGTCCGGGCAGGGCGGTGGGCCTGAGGGCGCCTTCAACACTGTCGTATTCGACGGCGTCGAGGGGTTATCTCCGCGTGCCGGCGTGACCGCAATCTATGTGTACGGACATCCACGCCAATGGCCTCGGATCGACCCTGAAATCTCGATAGTCCAGCCATTCGCACTCGGTGACAAGATCACGGTCGAAACCGGCCGTACACGCGTCGACCTGACTCTGGTGACCATCGCTTCCGAGACATCGTTCATCGGCCGTCCACGAGCCGGCGACGCTCACCAGATGGCGTGATCACGTATGTCCAAGATCAGTCGGGATAGGGATCACTTGCACGTTGCATCCGCAATCCGCTTCCCCACCAATCCAATTCACGAATCATCTTCTCGCTTGCATCGATCGCAATCGAATCGACGCCGTACGGCTCGTGTCCGAATTGCTTACGCACCCGGTGGATGGTCACGCTTTGACGCACCGAGACCATGTGCAACTCCGCCACCACTTGCCTCAGTTGCTCGACGGCCCGAACACCACCTGAAATCCCGCCGTAGGACACGAATCCGATCGGCTTGGCACGCCACTCGTGTTTCACCGAATCGAATGCGGTCTTGAGGGCAGCCGGATACCCGTGGTTGTATTCGGAGGTCACGGCGACAACAGCGTCGGCGCGCCCGATTCGCCGGCGGAAAACCTCCGTGGCAGGTGAATCCGAGAAATCCTGGGGCAACGACAGCTCTCTGAGGTCGATCACCGATACGTTCCACGACGGGTTCGCGGTTGCGCGCTCGACAAACCAGTCCGCCACTGCTCGTCCCATTCGCCCCTCGCGGACCGAACCTACGATGACTTCGACGTTCAAAGGTGCCATGAACGTCGATGCTAGCGACTGATCACGCAGTGATCCCGTCCGTGATGAGTGCTGCCAGTTCCCGATAAGCGCTGGCATCGTCCAGACCAGTTGCCCGGTAGACCGCGCGTTGCTGGATCCGAACCATCGTCGCCGCAGCGGCATCGGCGACAAATGATGCGTGTACCTGCCGGAATGCGCCCGAATCGACTCCCTCGACGATGAGCGATCGCACACGATCAGCAGCGATCGACGTGTTCTTCTCGTAGACCTGGCTCGCCGACACCGATTCGGCCAGGTCTTCCATGAACTGACTGGACGCCGCGGACAGCCGATCACCCACTGCTTCGAGATACACCGCGACTCGACGAGGCGGGGCCGTTTCGGCGGCGACTGCACTCTCCACTGCATCGGTCGCCGCCCGGAAGAAGTGCACTGTCACAGCCCGCACCAGATCCTCTTTGCCGGCCGCCACGGTGTACAAGGTGCTCTTGGAGCAGTGCAGACGAGCTGAGATCTCGTCGAGCGTGAGGTGGGCGAAACCCTCACTCAAGAACAGTTCGACCAATTGATCGAACAACTCTGCCCTGCGCGCAGTCGTCTTGTGAACCAGCCTTGCCATACCTACAACAGTACTGCAGTATCGTTCTCAGTACTATTACCTAGCTAGGAGCCGACCGTGCCCGTCGAACGCCTGATGCCCAGCCAAGAAGCTCGCGATCTCATCGAACTGACGCGTGATGTCGCGGACAAGGTACTCGCGCCCAAGGTCAACGAATACGAGAAGGCCGAGAAGTATCCAGACGGAGTGTTCCCCGCACTCGGACAGGCGGGTCTGCTGAGCCTTCCGTATCCCGAGGAGTTCGGCGGCGGCGATCAGCCGTACGAGGTGTACCTCCAAGTGCTCGAAGAGATCGCCTCACGCTGGGCAGCGGTTGCAGTGGCGGTGAGCGTGCACAGCCTGTCGTGCTTCCCGCTGTTCACCTTCGGCACCGACGAACAGAAGAACCGCTGGCTACCGGACATGCTGGGCGGCAACACCATCGGCGCGTACAGCCTTTCCGAAGCGCAGGCCGGGTCCGACGCCGCCGCGTTGTCGTGCAAGGCGACGCCCACCGACGGTGGCTACCGCGTCAACGGTTCGAAAGCCTGGATCACCAACGGCGGCAAGGCGGACTTCTACAACCTCTTCGCACGCACCAGTGACGACGGTTCACGCGGCGTCTCCTGCCTCCTGGTGGACAAGGACACCGAAGGCCTCAGCTTCGGAAAACCCGAAGAGAAGATGGGGCTACGCGCGGTCCCCACTGCCTCCGCGAACTACGACGACGCCTTCATTCCTGAGGAGCGATTGATCGGTCAGCGCGGCCAGGGGCTGCCGATTGCCTTCAGCGCTCTCGACTCCGGCCGACTCGGAATCGCTGCCGTTGCCGTCGGAATCGCTCAAGGCGCGCTCGACGACGCGGTCGCTTACGCGAAGGAGCGCAAGGCATTCGGCAAGCGGATCATCGATCACCAGGGACTCGGTTTCGTGCTCGCGGACATGGCTGCCGCAGTCGACTCCGCGCGAGCCACCTACCTCGATGCAGCCCGCCGCCGCGACGCCGGAGTTCCGTATTCACGCAACGCGAGCGTCGCCAAGCTCGTGGCCACCGACGCGGCAATGAAGGTCACCACCGACGCCGTTCAGGTATTCGGTGGGTACGGATACACCCAGGACTTCCCCGTCGAGCGCTACATGCGCGAGGCCAAGATCACGCAGATCTTCGAGGGCACCAACCAGATTCAGCGATTGGTCATCGCGCGCCAACTGGCGGGATAGCCCCCCCGATACGAATGCCCTCCCACACAGAGTGGGAGGGCATTTTGCATGGTGATGTTCAGTCGCCGCAGCATCCACCCGAAGACGGAATCTCGCGGGTCTCACGGGTAATCGCGTTGCGGGCAGCCAGTTCCGAGTAGTCGGGGTAGTCCACGCGGACCAACGAAAGTCCGTGCGCCGGCGCAACGAGGATGGAACTGGATCGCGACGTTTCGTCGAGCAAACCTGCCACCCAATCGGCGGTGCGCCGTCCCTCACCGACGGAGAGGACTGCGCCGACAAGACTGCGAACCATCGACCAGCAGAACGCATCGGCATTCACGTACGCCGTGAACACCGTGCCCTCTTGGGTCCAGTCGAAACGCTGCAGCTCCCGCACCGTCGTAGCGCCTTCTCGACGCTTGCAGAATGCCGCGAAGTTGTGCAGACCCAGCAGCCGATTCGACGCTTCCTGCATCGCTCCGAGATCGAGTGGTTTGGGATACGAGACGGTGTCGCGTGCGCGTAGTGGTTCCACTCCGAACGCCGCGTTGGTCACCCGGTACTCGTAATAACGTCGCATCGCGGAGAAGCGCGCATCGAAGTCACCCGGAACCACCGATATCTGTTTGACCCGAACGTCCTTGGGCAGAAATCGTGCAAGTCTGCGCACGAGTCGAGACGGATCGTCCGGGAGCAACTCTCCCGGAACGTCGACGTGCGCTACCTGACCGGTGGCGTGGACACCGGCGTCGGTTCGACCGGCAACGGTCAACTGAACCGGGCGTCGAAGCACCGTTCCCAACTTGTCTTCGATCTCACCGCACACGGTGCGCAGATCGGTCTGGCGGGCCCAACCCGAGAAGTCGGTGCCGTCGTAGGAGATGTCGAACCGCAATCGAACGAGCCCGCCGTCCCCGATGGGGGCGGCGGGCTCGTTCGATTCAGCGTGTGCCGAAACCAAGGGAGACTAGTCCTTCTTGGCCTCTTCGGCCTCGGGAGCGTCGGCCGCAGTTGCGGTCTCGTTCTCGATGGCCTCGACGACTGCGTCAGCGTTCTCGACCTCAGCCTCGGTCGCGTCGGCCTCTACGGCCTCGACGACGTTCTCTGCGGCGGGAGCTTCCTGCGAGGACTTGACGCGACGAGCGCGGTCAGCCTCGGAGGTGACGGTCTTTTCCTTGACGAGCTCGATGATTGCCATCGGAGCGTTATCACCCTTGCGGGGGATCGTCTTGATGATGCGGGTGTATCCACCGTTACGGTCCGCGTAGAACGGGCCGATCTCGGCGAACAGGGTGTGAACGACATCCTTGTTGCGGATGACCTTCAGCACCTCACGACGGTGAGCCAGCGTGCCGGCCTTTGCGTGCGTGACGAGCTTCTCGGCGTAGGGGCGCAATGCCTTGGCCTTGGACTCGGTGGTGGTGATGCGACCGTGCTCGAAGAGCGCGGTAGCCAGATTGGCGAAAATCGCCTTCTGGTGGGAAGCCGACCCGCCGAAGCGGGCACCCTTCTTGGGCTTGGGCATGATGATCTCCTAGTAAAGGACCTGAGCTGCTACAGCTGTTCGGTCTCGGCGTAGTCCTCGGTACCTTCGGCATCGCCGAAGGAACCGGCATCAGTGTCACTCCACGTTCCGGTGGCGGCGTCGTAGCCGGCAACGGTGGTGGGATCGAAGGATGCGGGGCTGTCCTTGAGGGACAGGCCGAGCGAATGCAGCTTGACCTTGACCTCGTCGATGGACTTCTGTCCGAAGTTGCGGATGTCGAGCAGATCGGACTCGGTACGGCCGACAAGCTCACCGACGGTGTGAACACCTTCGCGCTTGAGGCAGTTGTAGGAGCGGACCGTGAGGTCCAGATCCTCGATGGGGAGTCCGAAGGAAGCGATGTGATCGGCCTCGGCAGGCGAGGGTCCGATCTCGATTCCTTCTGCTTCGACGTTCAGCTCACGGGCCAGGCCGAAGAGCTCAACCAGGGTCTTGCCCGCCGAAGCGAGCGCGTCCCGTGCGGTGATGGAGTTCTTCGTTTCCACGTCGAGAACGAGCCGATCGAAGTCGGTGCGCTGTTCGACGCGAGTGGCCTCCACCTTGTAGGTGACCTTGAGCACCGGCGAGTAGATCGAGTCGACCGGGATACGGCCGATCTCTGCGCCGGACGCCTTGTTCTGAACGGCGGGGACATAGCCACGACCGCGCTCGACTACGAGCTCGATCTCCAGCTTTCCCTTGTCGTTCAGGGTGGCGATGTGCAGATCAGGGTTGTTCACGGTGACGCCTGCCGGGGGCACGATGTCGCCCGCAGTAACAGCGCCGGGGCCCTGCTTGCGGACGTACATGGTGACCGGCTCGTCCTCTTCGGAGTTCACGACGAGGCCCTTGAGGTTCAGGATGATGTCGGTGACATCTTCCTTCACGCCCGGGACGGTGGTGAACTCGTGGAGAACGCCGTCGATACGGATGCTGGTGACAGCAGCGCCGGGGATCGACGAGAGCAGCGTGCGGCGCAGCGAATTGCCGAGCGTGTACCCGAAACCTGGCTCCAGGGGCTCGATGACGAACTTCGAGCGGTTATCAGCGATGACCTCTTCGGTCAGCGTGGGTCGCTGAGAAATGAGCATTGGTATTTCCTCCTGTACGGACGTCCACTATTTGACGCCCACGATGGGAAAGGGCCTGCGGCCCTGTGAGTGGTTGAGGAGTCCGGAGACTCCTCAACCACTCACGGGGTGCGAAGCGCCTTACTTCGAGTAGTACTCGACGATGAGCTGTTCCTGCAGAGCGATGTCGATCTGCGCGCGCTCGGGAAGCTGGTGAACCAGGATCCGCAGACGCGAGCCGACAACCTGCAGCCACCCGGGAACCGGGCGATCGCCGACGGTCTCACGCGCAACCTGGAACGGAAGCGTGGAGAGCGACTTCTCCTTGACATCGATGATGTCGTACTGCGAGACGCGGTAGCTCGGGATGTCGACCTTCTTGTTGTTCACGAGAAGGTGACCGTGCGTGACCAGCTGACGTGCCTGACGGCGCGTGCGAGCGAGGCCTGCGCGGTACACGACGTTGTCGAGACGCGACTCGAGGATGCGAAGCAGGTTCTCGCCGGTCTTGCCGGGGCGGTTGTTCGCCTCCTTGTAGTACAGGCGGAACTGCTTCTCCATGACGCCGTAGGTGAAGCGAGCCTTCTGCTTCTCCTGCAGCTGGAGCAGGTACTCGCTCTCCTTGATACGCGCGCGGCCGTGCTGTCCGGGCGGGTACGGGCGACGCTCGAATGCCTGGTCGCCTCCAACGAGGTCGACGCGCAGACGACGCGACTTGCGGGTGATGGGTCCGGTATAACGTGCCATTTTCTTCTACCTATCCTTCCCGCTATACCCGACGCCGCTTGGGCGGACGGCAGCCGTTGTGCGGCTGGGGGGTTACATCGGAAATGGTGCCGACCTCGAGGCCAGCGGCCTGGAGGGAACGGATTGCGGTCTCGCGACCGGATCCCGGTCCCTTGACGAAGACGTCAACCTTCTTGACACCGTGCTCCTGCGCCTTACGGGCAGCGCTCTCAGCAGCAAGCTGAGCGGCGAAGGGAGTCGACTTACGCGAACCCTTGAAGCCGACGTGTCCCGAAGACGCCCAGGAAATGACATTTCCGGCGGGGTCCGTGATGGACACGATGGTGTTGTTGAAGGTGCTCTTGATGTGAGCGGCGCCGTGCGGGATGTTCTTCTTATCCCTGCGACGCGTCTTCTGGGTCTTCTTCGGACCGGTGCTACGTGACTTCGGGGGCATTACTTCGCCTTCTTCTTGCCGGCAATGGTGCGCTTCGGACCCTTACGGGTACGGGCGTTGGTCTTGGTGCGCTGACCACGCACGGGCAGACCACGACGGTGGCGCAGGCCCTGGTAGCAGCCGATCTCGATCTTGCGACGGATGTCGGCCTGAACCTCGCGGCGAAGGTCACCCTCGACCTTGAGCGACTCCTCGATGTACTCGCGGAGCTTTGCCAGGTCCTCGTCCGAGAGGTCCTTGCTCCGGAGATCCGGGCTGACGCCGGTGGCGTCAAGGATTTCCTTGGAGCGGGTACGGCCGATGCCGTAGATGTATGTCAGTGCGATCTCCATGCGCTTTTCGCGAGGAAGATCAACACCAGAGAGACGTGCCATGTTGGCATTTCCTTATCGGTGTGCGGAGGTCTGCTCCCAGCCCTTCCCCTGTGCCTCTTGCCGAGTACCGACGCCCGAAGGCGCAGATGATCTCATCAACTAACTCAGTGGGGCCCCGGCCTCCGTGCCGGGGGTGAACCATTGTCCGACCTTGGCGATCGGTGAACGATCGCGTGGGGTCTCGTCAACAATGGCTGGTACTGGGAGGTCTTCTTTGCTTGTTGCCAAGCAGATCTTCGAAAAGCTAGATCTAGCCCTGACGCTGCTTGTGACGCAGGTTCTCGCAGATCACCATGACTCGACCGTTACGGCGAATCACTTTGCACTTCTCGCAGATCTTCTTGACGCTCGGCTGAACCTTCACGTCTTCTGATCTCCTGTTTTGTCGCAGCCCGCCGCGATGAACCGCGGCAGACATACTTCTCCCTGACCCAGGTCAGGTCCGGGAAGTTCGTTACTTGTAGCGGTAAACGATGCGTCCGCGCGACAAATCGTAGGGCGAGAGCTCTACGACAACGCGATCTTCCGGGAGGATGCGAATGTAGTGCTGACGCATCTTTCCGCTGATGTGGGCGAGGACCTTGTGGCCATTCTCGAGCTCAATGCGGAACATCGCATTGGGCAGCGGCTCGACTACTCGTCCTTCGACCTCGATGGCCCCGTCTTTCTTAGCCATATCCTCCGCGATCCGTTTGGTTTGGCATGCTTCGTGCATCGGCTTCCGTTACATTGGCACGCAATGGAAAGATCGTCGGCAGTTCGAAAGGCCTATCCCGGAGCGATCCGGGCGTAGGCACACGAACTATCGACGCGCATAGCGCACCGCCTAGCCATGTTACGCGATGTAAACGACCAGGCCAAATGCGCCTCCGGTCAGGGTGACGACGCACACCGCTCCCCCATCGAAAAAGTCCCAGCCTCGAAATGAGGCTGGGACTTCTCGAACGTGAATCATGCTCGCTGCCAACACTTGTCAGCGACTGTGTCGACTACTCCGGCCGGAGTGTCAGAATCCGCGGACCGTCTTCGGTCACTGCGACAGTGTGTTCCCAGTGCGCCGCACGGGACCCGTCGGTCGTCACAACGGTCCAGTCGTCGTCGAGAATCACCGTGTCGGTGGCGCCGAGCGTGAGCATCGGCTCAATCGCCAGGCACGATCCGACAACCAGTTCAGGACCCTTACCCGGGGCACCTTCATTGGCGAGGAACGGATCCATGTGCATTTCCCGGCCGATTCCGTGTCCGCCGTATCCGTCGACGATGCCGTAGGAACGACCGTGCAACTTCTCGGCGGCATGAGTACCGACCTCGATCGCGTGCGAAACATCCGTCAGACGGTTGCCGGCGATCATTGCCGCGATCCCGGCTTCCATAGAAAGCCGAGTGGCTTCGCTGAGCTCCTGATCGGCGACGCTGATCTCACCGACACCGAACGTCCAAGCGGAGTCACCGTGCCATCCGTCGAGGATCGCGCCACAGTCGATGGAAACCAGGTCGCCTTCAGCCAGGATGTCCTGAGCTGAAGGGATTCCGTGAACGACGCGATCGTTGACCGAAGAGCAGATCGAGCCGGTGAAGCCGTGGTACCCGAGGAACGAGGGCACGGCGCCGGCGTCACGAATGACGGATTCAGCGACCGCGTTCAATTCCAAAGTGCTGACACCGGGCTTCGCCGCAGCGCGAACCGCCACCAGAGCCGAACCCACGATCGCGCCGGCAGCAGCCATCGCGTCGAGTTCGCCCGCGGAGCGGAACGGAACAACCTTGCGTTTGCGCCCGAAGACCATTACTTACCCAACGCTGCCAGTGCGCGAGCGTTGACCTCTTCGACCTCGCCGATCGCGTCGACGGAGACGATGCTGTCCTTGTAGTAATCGAACAGCGGTGACGTCTCGTCGCGGTAGACCCGGAGTCGGTTGCGAATGACGTCCTCGGTGTCGTCTGCACGACCGCGGGCGAGCATACGCTCGACCACGATGTCCTCGTCGACGACGAAGGAGAGGACACCGTCGAGCTTGGTGTCGAGATCCTTCAAGATTCCCTCGAGTGCCTGAGCCTGTTCGACCGAGCGCGGAAATCCGTCGAGAAGGAAACCGTTTGCTGCGTCCGGTTCTGCGACGCGAGCCTTCACCATGTCGTTGGTGATCGAGCTCGGTACGAGTTCGCCGGCGTCGATGTACTTCTTTGCTTCCACACCGAGAGCGGTGGCCTGACCGATGTTCGCGCGGAAGAGATCACCCGTGGAGATATGGGGAACGCCGAACTTCTCGGACAAGATAGCGGCCTGGGTGCCCTTGCCGGCACCGGGAGGACCAAGGAGGACAAGTCTCACTTGAGGAACCCTTCATAGTTACGCTGCATTAGCTGACTCTCGATCTGCTTCACGGTGTCCAGGCCGACGCTGACCATGATCAGCACCGCGGTGCCACCGAACGGCAGGTTCTGCGCGCCGCCGCCATTCCCGATGTCGAGGAACAGGTTGGGCAGAACAGCAATGGTGCCGAGGTAAATCGCACCCGGAAGGGTGATGCGACTCAGCACGTAGTTGAGGTAGTCCGCGGTCGGCTGACCGGGTCGGATACCGGGGATGAAGCCGCCGAACTTCTTCATCTCGTCGGCGCGCTCTTCGGGATTGAAGGTGATGGCGACGTAGAAGTACGTGAAGAAGACGATCAGGCCGAAGTAGATCGCGATGTACACCGGGTTGGCCGGATTCACCAGGTAGGTGTTGATGAGGCGCTGCCACCAACTGGGGTCGACCGCTGTACTGGCCGAAGTCAGCTGTGCAATCAAGTTCGGGAGGTACAGCAGTGAAGACGCGAAGATCACCGGGATGACGCCGGCCTGGTTCACCTTCAGAGGCAGGTACGTCGAGGATCCGCCGTACATCTTGCGTCCGACCATCCGCTTCGCGTACTGCACCGGGATACGACGCTGACCCTGCTCGACGAAGACGACACCGGCGATGATCAGCAGCGCTGCGAGGCAGACGAAGGCGAAGACCAGCGGACCACGGCTGTCGAGGATTGCCTTGCCCTCGCTCGGGATACGCGATGCGATACCGGCGAAGATGAGGAGGGACATACCGTTGCCGACGCCACGTTCGGTGATGACCTCGCCGAACCACATGACCATGGCAGCACCGGCAGTCATGACCAGCACGATGATGACAAGTCCGAAGATCGACTTGTCGGCGATGATGTCGTCACAGCCCTGGAGCAACTGTCCGCGTGCCGCAAGAGCGACGATGCCGGTCGACTGCAGGATTGCCAGAGCAATGGACAGGTAACGCGTGTACTGCGTCATCTTGGCCTGGCCGGACTGGCCTTCTTTCCGAAGTTCCTCGAACTTCGGAATCACCACGGTCAGGAGCTGCACGATGATGCTCGCCGTGATGTACGGCATGATGCCGATCGCAAAGATCGACATCTGCAGCAGAGCGCCGCCGGAGAACAGGTTGATCAGCGAGTAGATACCTGCTGAGTCACCGGAGTTGGCGATATCGATGCACTGACGCACACGGCCGTAGTCGACACCTGGGGACGGGATGAGAGCGCCGACCCGATACAGAGCCACCAAGCCGAGGGTGAAGAGGATCTTCCGCCTCAGGTCTGGGGTCCTGAGGGCCGAGACGAAGGCGGAAAGCAAAGATCCTCCTGGCACGACGGTAGGGAGACAGATCGTTTTGACCTGTCGAACTTTTGAACTCTAACAGTGAGCATTTGGGAACTAGGCGGGCAGACCACGAAAACCGGGTAAGCCGAAGATACATTTGCCACTCGGTGACCAGAATACTGGCCCGTCCGAGCATGCACGACCAATCTGTGACACGACCTCGTACCTGTGACACGACCTCGTAGACGCCGATGGCCGCACCGCAGCAAACGCTGCGCTGCGGCCATCGGACTAGCTACGCGTGATCACTCACAGCTCGGTGGCGGAACCACCGGCAGCAGCAATCTTTTCCTTGGCGGAGCCGGTGAACTTGTCGACGGTCACCTGAACGGCAACTGTCAGTTCGCCGTCGCCCAGAACCTTGACGAGCTGGTTCTTGCGGACTGCGCCCTTGGCGACGAGATCCTCGACCGTGATTGCTCCACCTTCGGGGAACAGACGGGCGATGTCGCCGACATTGACGACCTGGTACTCGACGCGGAACGGGTTCGTGAAGCCCTTGAGCTTGGGCAGACGCATGTGAAGCGGCATCTGTCCACCCTCGAAGCCCACGCGCACGGTGTTACGTGCCTTGGTGCCCTTGGTACCGCGACCTGCGGTCTTACCACGCTTGCCGCCCTCACCGCGTCCAACACGAATCTTGTTGGACTTGGATCCCGGAGCGGGGCGCAGGTGGTGCAGTTTGATGGTCATGGTTAGACCTCCTCAACTGTTACGAGGTGGCGCACCACGTTGATCAGACCGCGGTTCTGTGCGTTGTCCTCACGAACAACGGTCTGACGGATGCCCTTGAGACCCAGCGTGCGCAGAGAATCCTTCTGGTTCTGCTTGGTCCCGATGATGCTCTTGATCTGAGTGACCTTGAGATCTGCCATTACTTCACACTCCCAGCAGCCTGTGCGCGAGCGCGAAGCATGCCGGCGGGTGCAACCTCTTCGAGGGTGAGGCCGCGGCGAGCCGCAACTTCCTCGGGACGCTGCAGACCCTTGAGCGCAGCAACGGTCGCATGCACGACGTTGATGGCGTTGTCGCTACCGAGCGACTTCGACAGGATGTCCGCGATACCAGCGCACTCCAGCACGGCGCGCACAGCGCCACCGGCGATAACACCGGTACCGGGGCTTGCCGGGCGAAGCATGACGATGCCGGCAGCAGCCTCACCCTGAACGGGGTGAGTGATGGTGTTGGCGATCATCGGGACGCGGAAGAAGCTCTTGCGAGCCTCCTCGACACCCTTCTGGATGGCCGCGGGAACTTCCTTGGCCTTTCCGTAGCCGACGCCGACCAGTCCGTTGCCGTCTCCGACGATCACCAGAGCGGTGAAGCTGAAGCGACGACCACCCTTGACGACCTTGGAAACGCGGTTGATCGTGACAACGCGCTCGATGAACTGTGACTTCTCCGCAGCGTTTCCGCCACGGCCACCGTCGCGACGGTCACGGCCGCCACCACGGTTGTCCCCACGAGCGTTGCTGTTGTCACCGCTGTTGGGGCCATTCTGTCCGGCGGGTCCGCTTCCGCCGTCACGCCTTTGACGTCCCGGCATCAGGCTGTCCTTCCGTTGAAAATGTTGGTCATCAGAACTTCAACCCGCCTTCGCGAGCCGCGTCTGCCAGGGCCGCGATGCGACCGTGGTAGCCGTGTCCGCCGTGGTCGAAGACAACTGCTTCCACGCCGGCAGCCTTGGCGCGCTCGGCGATCAGCTGACCGACCTTCGCGCTCGCAGCCTTCTTGTCGCCTTCTGCCACGCGCACGTCTGCTTCGATGGTCGACGCGGAGGCCAGGGTGTGGCCGGCCAGGTCGTCCACGAGCTGGACGTGGATGTGGCGCGAGGACCGGTTGACGACCAAGCGGGGACGCTCGGGCGTGCCGGAGACCTTCTTGCGGAGACGGAAGTGACGACGCGTCTTCGAGAGACGACGCTTGGTGGACGCATCCTTGCCCAGCGGAATCCGCTTGGCTTTCTGGTTTGCAGTCTGGCTCATATCACTTACCCGTCTTTCCGACCTTGCGGCGGATCTGCTCACCCTCGTAACGCACGCCCTTACCCTTGTACGGGTCCGGACGACGGAGACGACGGATGTTGGCCGAGATCTGCCCGACCTTCTGCTTGTCGATGCCGGACACCGAGAACCGGGTGGGCGACTCGACGACGAAGGTGATGCCTTCAGGAGCCTCGATCGGCACCGGGTGGCTGAAGCCGAGCGCGAACTCGAGGTCCTTGCCCTTCAGTGCCACACGGTAACCAACACCGTGGATCTCCATCTTCTTCGTGTAACCCTCGGTGACACCGGTGATGATGTTCGCAACCAGGGTCCGCGACAGACCGTGCAGCGCGCGGCTACGACGCTCGTCGTCGGGGCGCGTGACGCTCAGCGAGCCGTCCTCTGCCTTTTCGATTGCGATGGGCTCGGAGATGGTCAGCGCGAGGGTGCCCTTGGGACCCTTGACGGTGACATCCTGGCCGCTGATCGTGACGTCAACGCCCGCGGGGACGGTGACCGGAATCTTTCCAATACGCGACATTGTGGTGGCCTCCCTTACCAGACGTAGGCGAGGACTTCCCCGCCTACTCCTTGATTGGCCGCCTGGCGATCGGTGAGCAGACCGGACGACGTGGAGATGATGGCCACGCCGAGGCCTCCGAGGACCTTGGGCAGGTTGGTGGACTTCGCGTAAACCCGGAGACCGGGCTTGGAAACGCGACGCACGCCGGCGAGGCTACGCTCGCGGCTGGGACCGTACTTCAGATCGACGATGAGGGTCTTGCCGACCTCTGCGTCTTCGGTACGGAAATCGGAGATGTAGCCCTCGCGCTTGAGGATCTCGGCGATGTTCGCCTTGATCTTCGAGTGGGGAAGCTTCACCTCATCGTGGTACGCCGTGTTGGCGTTGCGCAGACGCGTCAAGAAGTCTGCGATGGGGTCAGTCATGGTCATAGGTCGACCTCGACACCTTTCTCGCTGTGGTTCCCATGCAACACCGGACGAATCCGATCGTGGGCCTCCAGCAATTCGGCTGGGCCGTCCGACTTGTGTCAGACGGCGTAAGTTACCGCACCGAGCTGAACGCATGCGTCAGCCACGGCAACCGCTCTAGTGTAGGGAACTTCGGCGCGGGTGTCCACCGGGATCCCATGTCGCCTCCCCCACCGCCACCCGAAGGTCGCTGATCGAGACGGTATCGACGCACCCCGAAATCTGAACTGCTCGTTCGGCACCGAAGAACGACACCGACGAACGATGATCGCTTTCAACCAGAGTCGCAGCGGGACAGTTCTTTTCAGGATCGGCTCGACACACATCTTGATGGAAACCACGAATGGGCGTGGGTTCCAAAGGAACCCACGCCCATTCACATGCGTGGTGTGACGAAGCCCGAGGGCCTCAGATCACCAAGAGCTCTTGCGAACTCCGGGAAGCTCGCCGGCGTGAGCCATCTCGCGAACGCAGATACGGCACAAGCCGAACTTGCGGAACACCGAGTGCGGGCGACCGCACCGCTGGCAGCGGGTGTAGGCGCGAACCGCGAACTTGGGCTTCTTGTTGGCCTTGTTGACCAATGCCTTCTTAGCCATGCGCTCAGTTCTCCTTGAACGGGAAGCCGAGGTGCTTGAGCAGTGCACGGCCTTCTTCGTTGTTGGTTGCGGTGGTCACGACGGTGATGTCCATGCCGCGGGGGCGATCGATCTTGTCCACGTCGATCTCGTGGAACATCGACTGCTCGTTGAGGCCGAACGTGTAGTTGCCGTTGCCGTCGAACTGGTTGCCCGAGAGACCACGGAAGTCGCGGATACGGGGCAGAGCGACAGACACGAGGCGGTCCAGGAACTCCCACATGCGGTCACCACGGAGGGTGACGCGTGCACCGATGGGCATACCTTCGCGGAGCTTGAACTGCGCGATGGACTTACGTGCCTTGCGGATCTCGGGCTTCTGGCCCGTGATCAGCGACAGGTCATGGACAGCGCCGTTGATCAGCTTGGCGTCACGGGCGGCGTCGCCGACGCCCATGTTGACGACAACCTTGACGACGCCGGGGATCTGCATGACGTTCGAGTAGTCGAACTCGCTGTTGAGCGCGTCCTTGATCTCAGCGCGGTAGCGTGCCTTGAGGCGCGGCTGGACCTTGTTTTCGGTGGAGGTCATGTCAGATGTCCTTCCCGTTCTTCCGGGAAATCCGAACGCGCTTGCCGGACTCTTCGTCGGTGCGGTAGCCCACGCGGGTGGGGTTTCCGTCCGAGTCGACGACTGCAACGTTGGAAACGTGGATCGGGGCTTCCTGCGTGACGATGCCGCCGGAGGATGCTCCGCGCTCGTTCGCGGAAACCGCGGTGTGCTTCTTGATTCGGTTCACGCCTTCGACGAGGACCTTGTCGGTCGCGGGGTAGGCCTGAATGACCTTGCCCTTCGCGCCCTTGTCCTTGCCGGCGATGACCAGAACGGTGTCACCCTTGTGCACCTTCATCACAGCACCTCCGGGGCAAGCGAAACGATCTTCATGAACTTCTTCTCGCGCAGCTCACGGCCGACGGGTCCGAAGATGCGGGTTCCACGGGGATCACTGTCAGCCTTGATGAGCACTGCAGCGTTCTCGTCGAACTTGATGTAGGAACCGTCCGGACGACGGCGCTCCTTGGTCGTGCGAACGATGACGGCCTTGACGACCTCACCCTTCTTGATGTTTCCACCGGGGATTGCGTCCTTGACGGTGGCGACGATGACGTCACCGATCCCGGCGTAGCGACGTGACGAACCGCCGAGAACGCGGATGCAAAGGATTTCCTTGGCACCCGTGTTATCAGCGACGCGAACTCGCGACTCCTGCTGAATCACTTGATCTCCCTAGACCTGGAATTTCGTGCGCAACGGATTACCGACCCGGTGCGCGCGGTCATTGTTGCCACCTGCGTCGTGTCTGAGCTGCAGTCCCACCGACTGACGTCGGGAGACGATCACTGCAAGCACCGTTCGAGCTGCGCACGTGAAGACACACCTCTGCCACAGGCAACCGTTCTATTGTAGGGAAGGGTTCGCCGAATACCAAATCAGCCGTACTCGACGCAACTCGAACCCTTCGCCCGGAAAGCCCCGAAAGCCCCCGGAAAGCCGAATGGCCCACTCCCCCAAGGGGAAGCGGGCCATTCGGTGATACTCGATCAGCTCGAGGATTCGATCAGGCTTACTTGGCCTTTTCGAGGACCTCGACCAGACGCCAGTGCTTCGTCGCGGACAGCGGACGGGTTTCCATCAGCTGAACGCGGTCGCCGACGCCGGCAACGCCGTTCTCGTCGTGCGCCTTCACCTTGGTCGTACGGCGGATGATCTTGCCGTAGAGCTTGTGCTTGACGCGGTCTTCGAGCTCGACCACGATCGTCTTTTCCATCTTGTCGGACACGACGTATCCGACACGGACCTTACGGCTCGCGCGCTCTTCTGTGCTCACTGCTTTTTCCTCACTCATGCCGCGTCACCTGCATCCGGACCCACAGCGAGTCCGAGCTCACGCTCACGCAGGACGGTGTAGATGCGCGCGATCTCGTGACGAACGGTGCGCAGTCGTCGGTTGTTGTCCATCTGGCCGGTAGCCATCTGGAAACGAAGGTTGAAAAGCTCTTCCTTCGACTCACGGAGCCGGGTGACCAGCTCGTCTTCACTGAGCTCGCGGAGCTCTGCTGCTGGGGTTCCAGTAGCCATCAGAACTGCTCCTCTCTGGTCACGATCCGGCACTTGCACGGGAGCTTGTGCATCGCGCGGCGCAGGGCCTCACGAGCAATCTCCTCGTTGGGGTATGTCATCTCGAACAGAACGCGTCCGGGCTTGACGTTGGCAATCCACCACTCGGGCGAACCCTTACCGGAACCCATTCGGGTTTCGGCCGGCTTCTTCGTGAGGGGGCGATCCGGGAAGATGTTGATCCAGATCTTGCCGCCACGCTTGATGTGCCGAGTCATGGCGATACGAGCGGACTCGATCTGCCGGTTGGTGATGTAGGCAGGCTCGAGAGCCTGGATGCCGTAGTCACCGAAGGTCACCTGGGTACCGCCCTTGGCGGCACCCGAACGGCTCGGGTGGTGCTGCTTGCGGTGCTTGACCCGCCGTGGGATCAACATGCGTCAGCCCTCCTGATTCTGTTCAGTTGCGGGAGCATCGGCGGTTGCGGTCGCTGCGCGGCCGGCCTCGGTGCTGGTCGCAGTGGTACCGGTGGCACCGGAACGACGCGGACGGCTCGGACGCTCACGACGCGGGCGATCCCCGGCCGGTGCGGCCGTGTTGGCGGCGAGCTCACGCTTGCCACCGACGATGTCGCCCTTGTAGATCCAGACCTTGACGCCGATGCGACCGAAGGTGGTCTTGGCCTCGTAGAGGCCGTAGTCGATGTCCGCACGAAGCGTGTGCAGCGGCACACGGCCTTCGCGGTAGAACTCCGACCGGGACATCTCGGCGCCGCCGAGACGACCGGAGCACTGAACGCGGATTCCCTTGACGTTGGGCTGACGCATGGCCGACTGGATGGCCTTGCGCATTGCACGACGGAAGGCAACGCGGTTCGAGAGCTGCTCGGCCACACCCTGTGCGACGAGCTGTGCTTCAGCTTCTGCGTTCTTGACCTCGAGGATGTTCAGCTGAACCTGCTTGCCGGTCAGCTTCTCGAGCTCGGAGCGGATGCGATCGGCTTCGGCGCCGCGGCGGCCGATGACGATGCCCGGACGTGCAGTGTGGATGTCCACGCGAACACGGTCACGGGTGCGCTCGATTTCGACCTTCGCGATTCCTGCGCGCTCCATGCCGGTGGCGAGGAGCTTACGGATCGCGACGTCTTCCTTGACGTACTCCGCGTACTGCTTGTCTGCGTACCAGCGAGACTTCCAGTCGGTGGTGATGCCGAGACGGAAGCCGTGCGGGTTGATTTTCTGGCCCACTACTGAGCACTTCCCTTCCGGCGATTACGGGTCGATGTTCCGGTCTTCGGCAGGCTCTCCACGATCACGGTGATGTGACTGGTGCGCTTGCGAATACGGAACGCACGTCCCTGTGCACGCGGCTGGAACCGCTTGAGGGTCGCGCCCTCGTCCACGAACGCCGTAGCAACGACAAGCGTGCTGGGGTCGAGGTCGAGGTTGTTCTCGGCGTTGGCTGCTGCGGAGGCGATCACCTTGGCGACCGGCTCGCTCGCTGCCTGCGGCGCGAACTTCAGGATGTTCAGGGCGTCTTCAACCGAGCGCCCGCGGACCAGGTCCACAACTCGACGTGCCTTCATCGGCGTAACGCGAACGTGCTTCGCTACAGCCTTGGCAGTCGGGTTGGCGGTTTCGGTGTTGCTCATCGCCTCTTCGCCTTCCGATCATCCTTGATGTGACCCTTGAACGTGCGGGTCGGTGCAAACTCTCCGAGCTTGTGTCCGACCATGGAGTCGGAAACGAACACGGGGACGTGCTTGCGGCCGTCGTGAACTGCAAACGTGTGGCCGATGAAGTCCGGGATGATTGTCGAACGACGGGACCAGGTCTTGATGACCTGCTTGGTTCCCTTTTCGTTCTGTACATCCACCTTCGCGAGGAGGTGGTCATCGACGAACGGGCCCTTCTTAAGGCTGCGTGGCATCCTTCACTCCCTCCTAGCGCTTGTTCTTGCCGGTGCGGCGGCGACGGACGATCATCTTGTCGCTTGCCTTGTTCTTGCGGGTACGGCCTTCAGGCTTACCCCACGGGCTGACCGGGTGGCGTCCACCTGAGGTCTTGCCCTCGCCGCCACCGTGCGGGTGGTCGACCGGGTTCATCACGACACCACGAACGGTCGGGCGCTTGCCCTTCCAACGCATACGGCCGGCCTTGCCCCAGTTGATGTTCGACTGCTCGGCGTTGCCGACCTCGCCGACGGATGCGCGGCAGCGCACGTCGACGCGACGGATTTCACCGGAAGGCATACGCAACGTGGCGTAGCTGCCTTCCTTACCGAGGAGCTGGATACTGGCGCCTGCGGAACGAGCCATCTTGGCTCCGCCGCCGGGACGCAGTTCCACACCGTGGATGGTGGTACCAGTCGGGATGTTGCGCAGCGGCAGGTTGTTGCCCGGCTTGATGTCGGCGCCTGCACCGGACTCGACCGGTGAACCCTGCACCAGGCCCTTGGGGGCGATGATGTAGCGCTTCTCACCGTCTGCGTAATGCAGGAGTGCGATGTTTGCTGTGCGGTTGGGGTCGTACTCGATGTGAGCGACCTTTGCCGGGATGCCGTCCTTGTCGTTGCGACGGAAATCGATCAGTCGGTATGCACGCTTGTGTCCGCCACCCTTGTGACGGGTGGTGATACGACCGTGTGCGTTACGTCCACCGCGACCGTGCAGCGGGCGAACCAGCGACTTCTCGGGGGTCGACCGAGTGATCTCGGCGAAGTCCGAGACGCTCGAGCCACGACGGCCCGGTGTTGTCGGCTTGTACTTACGGATTGCCATGAGTCTTCTCGTCCTCTATGTCTCGTCAAGTCCCGGCGCTTACGCGACCGGTCCTCCGAAGATCTCGATGGGCTTGCTGTCAGCGGACAGGGTCACGAGCGCGCGCTTGGTGTCCTTGCGCTTGCCGTAACCGAATCGGGTCCGCTTACGCTTGCCCTGACGGTTGGCGGTGTTGACGCTGGTCACCTTGACGCCGAAGACCTTCTCGACGGCAATCTTGATCTGCGTCTTGTTCGAGTCCGGGTGCACCAGGAAGGTGTAGGTGCCTTCCTCGATCAGTCCGTAGGACTTCTCGGAGATGACCGGAGCGAGCAGGATGTCGCGGGGGTCAGCGATGGTGCTCACTTGGCGTCCTCCTTGTTCTGAGCGCTCTCTGCGGGCCCGTGGATGAACGCGTTGAGTGCCTCGACGCTGAACACGACATCGTCTGCATTGAGCACGTCGTAGGTGTTGAGCTGGTCGGGTGCAATGGGATGCACGCCTTCCAGGTTCTGCACGCTCTTCCAAGCGGCTACATCCTGGCGACCCACGACGAGCAGCAGCTTCTTGCGATCCGAAATCTCGCCGAGGAACGCGATTGCGCCCTTGGTCGAAGGCGTCTGCCCTGCAACCAGTTCGGTGATGACGTGGATGCGCTCGTTGCGTGCGCGGTCAGAGAGGGCTCCGCGAAGAGCGGCTGCCTTCATCTTCTTGGGGGTGCGCTGGCTGTAGTCACGCGGCTGCGGGCCGTGAACGGTTCCGCCGCCGACGAACTGCGGTGCGCGAGTCGAGCCCTGGCGTGCGCGGCCGGTGCCCTTCTGGCGGTACGGCTTCTTGCCACCGCCGCGGACGTCGCCGCGGGTCTTGGTGGAGTGGGTTCCCTGACGAGCAGCTGCGAGCTGCGCGACGACAACCTGATGGAGAAGCGCGATGTTGGCCGGAGCGTCGAAGATCTCAGCGGGGAGATCGACGGTGCCGTTGGTCTTGCCGCCGGCGACCTTGACGTCCAGGGTCAACTTGGTCTCGGTGCTGGTCATGCCCGTGCACCACCCTTCACTGCACTCTTGACGATCACGAGGCCGCCCTTGCGGCCGGGGATCGCACCCTTGATCAGCAGCAGGCCGTTCTCTGCATCCACCTTGTGGACCGAGAGGTTCTGCGTCGTGATGCGGTCGCTACCCATGCGTCCGGACATGCGCATGCCCTTGAACACGCGGCCGGGAGTTGCACAGCCACCGATGGAGCCCGGGCGGCGGTGAACAGCCTGGGTACCGTGCGACGCGCCCTGTCCCTTGAAGCCGTGACGCTTCATGGTTCCGGCGAAGCCCTTGCCCTTGCTGGTTCCGGTGACGTCGACGTATGCGCCGTCCTCGAAGACCTCGGCGGTGAGCTCCTGGCCGACCTCGTAGTCGGAGGTGTCCGCAACGCGGAGCTCCACTACGTGGCGACGCGGGGTCACACCAGCCTTGGTGAACTGGCCGGAAGTCGGCTTGTTCACCTTGCGCGGGTCGATGGCGCCGAACGCGAGCTGAACGGCGCTGTAGCCGTCACGCTCTTCGGTACGGATCTGGGTTACGACGTTCGGCCCAGCCTTCACGACGGTGACCGGGACAACCCGGTTGTTCTCGTCGAAGACCTGGGTCATGCCGAGCTTGGTGCCCAGGATTCCCTTGATCTTGGTATCAGTCATTGTTTTTGTCTCCGCCGTCACTGAATGTTCACGTCGACACTGGCCGGAAGGTCGATGCGCATGAGCGCGTCAACCGTCTTCGGCGTCGGGTCGAGAATGTCGATCAGCCGCTTGTGAGTACGCATCTCGAAGTGCTCGCGCGAGTCCTTGTACTTGTGCGGCGAGCGGATGACGCAATATACGTTCTTCTCGGTCGGCAACGGCACAGGTCCAACGACGCGGGCACCCGTACGGGTTACCGTCTCGACGATCTTGCGCGCTGACGCGTCGATCGCCTCGTGGTCGTAGGCCTTGAGCCTGATGCGGATCTTTTGTCCCGCCACGCTTAGTGTCCTTTTCTTGCCGCGTTTCGTAGCCCGCCTGGTCAGGCTCGAGCTACCTCGTCTGCACAGTCCTTGCCTGGACGATGACACGACGAACACTGAAGCGATCGGGACCAAGTCCAAGTTCTCGGGAGTACCCAGATTCGGATCGAGATCAGGATCTGCTGCCGCTGTTCGTTTGTCATTGTTCTCCGGTACACGCGGTCGGGCGTGTCGCCTTCTCACTCATCCTGCGCCGGACAATCTTTCGATTATCTGGCGCGTGATGCGTACCGGACGTGTTCGATGTCGAACACAAAGTAGGTACTGCTTCCGTCCTGCATTACTTCTCGTCTTGCATGGTCACAGTCGTTGACCCGATTACCCTGACGGGATCTGCGATCGATCGTCTGTGACGTCTTACCCTTACCCGATCACGGCCGCAATCGACCGCGTCCCGGACAAGGCAACCCGACCAGTATGCCGTACCTGGCCCAAATCCTCAACTCCCCCGAACTGCCTTTTCCGAGTGAGCTGCGCGACAACAACCTTACTCAGAAGTAAGATAGGCCTATGACTACCTCCAGCCCTACCTATCGCGGATGGCAGAAATTGCCGGACAATGCCCTCGGACATGCAGTTTTCTCGGCGGCGATGTCCATTCGCGTGCCCTATTTCGCCTCTGTTCTCCCCCGGGTGACCAAGTTGGAACCAGGGCTCTGCGAGGTCCGCTCCCCCAAATGGTGGGGCGTCCACAATCATCTCGGCACTTTCCACGCGATCGCTGCATGCAATCTCGCGGAGGTCGCAATGGGCATGCTGAGCGAAGCGACGGTTCCGAACTCGCACCGCTGGATCCCCAAGTCCATGAAGGTCGACTACCTCGCCAAGGCCGAGACCGGCCTGCGGGCGGTCGCCCGACTCGAGACTTTGCCGGACTTCGCGGCGATCGAGAGTGGCACGGAACTTCTCGTTCCCATCTCGATCTTCGACCGGGGCGGCAAGGAAGTAGTCCACGCCGAAATCACCACCTGGGTCTCCCCCAAGTAGGCACTCACGAACCCGCCTGCATCGCAACCTGATTCGCCCGCCAAACAGGTTTCGCGGAATTAGGCACCACCGCAGGTTTCGGCGAATGGCGATCGTGGAACACCTCCCCGAACGGCGATGGTCGGTCGGGGTGCCGGTGTCCGGAGGTGGGTTGCGTTCCGGGCACCACATTGTCGACCTCGCGTCACGCCGAGCACCGGGAGGCCTCGTGGAAGAGTTCTTGACCACAACGAGTTCCGAAGCAGGCACGCAGACCTCGTCGTATCCGGACGAGGCCGAGGGATTGGACAGCTTCCGGCGCGACCTCGACGCCATCGACGCTCTACTTCTCGAGACGGTGCGGCAGCGGCTGGAACTCTGCCTGCGCATCGGCGAGTGGAAGCGCTCCCGCGAGGTTCCGATGATGCAACCCGGCCGCGTGCGCGTCGTGCAGGAGCGGGCGCGTGAATTCGCTCGTAGACACGACCTCTCTCCTGACTTCTTCAACGCCCTGTACGAGCTGATGATTGCCGAGACCTGTCGACTCGAAGACCTGGTGATCAACGCACCTGTTGAGGAGGAGGACACTGTTCGGGAATCCGTCGGACCGAGATCAGGATCATCGACATGAGTTCCCGCACCCTTCTGGTGGACAATTACGACTCGTTCACCTACAACCTGTTCACCCTGTTGACCGAGGTCAACGGGGTTGTGCCGACCGTGGTCCGCAACGACGTGGATTGGGATTCCCTCGATCTCGCGTCGTACGACAACGTGGTCATCTCCCCAGGTCCCGGCCGGCCGGATCGCGACCGTGATTTCGGAATCAGCCGCCGTTTCATCGAAGAAGCGCCTCTCCCACTTCTCGGTGTCTGTCTCGGCCACCAGGGCCTGTGCGAGTTGTTCGGCGCGGACGTGGTGGTTGCGCCCGTCCCGATGCACGGCCGAATTTCGCTGATCGATCACGACGGCTCGGGCATCTTTGCCGGACTTCCGTCGCCGTTCCGAGCTGTTCGCTACCACTCGTTGACCGTCGAGAATCTGCCGAACGCCTTCGTTCGTACCGCGTGGACGTCCGACGGTCTGCTCATGGGTGTCCGGCACCGGACCAAGCCGATGTGGGGCGTTCAGTTCCATCCGGAGTCCATCAGCACCGAGTTCGGCATAGATTTGCTCGCGAACTTCCGCGATCTGTCCGTCGGACGCACTCTGGATTCGGTGATCCGACCCGAACCTGTTCCGCAAACACCCGACCTGCGGCCGGCGATCAACTACGACGTCGACGACGTGACTCTCGATTTTGCAGTGGACCCGTCGGCGGCCTATGCAGCACTGTTCGCCGACGGCCCGAACGCGTTCTGGCTGGACCGCGCGGCAACCGCAGAGCCGAGTGCGCGCTTTTCGATTCTCGGCGATTCGTCGGGGCCGCTGGCCGAGTTCATCACGTACGACGTGCAAGCCGAGGTACTGACTGTCAGCCGAAAAGGCTTGTCCGACGAGCACATTCGAGTTCAGTTCTTCGATTACTTGGACGCACAACTCGCGACACGCTTCGTGCCCTCGCATCCGGAACTCGACTTCAACCTCGGCTACGTGGGCTACCTCGGCTACGAACTGAAAGCACAGACCGGAGGAAGGGCAGTCCATCCGGCACCCACTCCTGATGCCGCCCTGGTGTTTGCCGATCGCGCCGTCGTCATCGATCACACCGCGGGCCGCACTCACGTTTTGAGGTTGCGCGAGAAAGTCCGGGACGCCGGCTATGACGATTGGCTCGAATCGACCGTCGACACCCTGGCGCGGATCGGCGCGGACCTTCCGGAACGCACCCCCGTTCCGCTGATCAGCGACACCGTCTGGACGCAGGCTCGCCTTCGGCATGATCGCGATCAGTACCTGTCGTTGATCGGAACGGCCCTCTCGGAGATCCGGGCAGGTGAGTCCTACGAGGTATGTCTGACCAACATGGCGAGCGTCGACGAGACGATCGATGCACAGCAGGCGTTCGAGTATCTGCGCTCGATCAATCCGACGCCGTACAGCGCACTTCTCGACTTCACCGGCATCTCGGTGGTCTCGGCCTCGCCTGAGCGGTTCCTTCGTGTCGACTCGGCCGGCAACGTCGAGTCCAAGCCGATCAAAGGGACCCGCCCGCGCGGCGTCACCCGAGCGCGTGATGCTGCCCTACGGCAGGACCTGCTCGACAGCGAGAAGGACCGCGCCGAGAACCTGATGATCGTGGACCTCACCCGCAACGACCTCACCAAGGTCTGCGTTCCGGGAAGTGTCCACGTTCCGAGGCTGTTCGCGATCGAGTCGTACTCGTCCGTTCACCAAATGGTGTCGACGGTGCGCGGACATCTGAGTCCGGGGTCGTCGGCGGTGGACTGTGTGCGTGCCGCGTTCCCCGGTGGATCGATGACCGGCGCCCCGAAGGTACGGACGATGGAGATCATCGACCGCCTCGAATCCGGCCCACGTGGGGTCTACTCGGGATCGATCGGGTACTTCGCGCTCGGTGGCGCCGCGGACCTCTCGATCGTGATCCGGTCGCTGGTCTGCACCGAGAGCGGCGTGACCTTCGGAATCGGCGGTGCCATCACAGCGTTGTCCGATCCGGAAGAAGAATTCGACGAGACCACGGTCAAGGCGTCCACGCTGCTCCGTGCGCTCGATGCGGTGTCCTCGCGGGTCCTCGAGTACGGCGGGTAGATCCAGCCATGACGGCGACATCAGGCACAGCGACGGTTGTCGGCGGGCTGGGTGCCGTCGGATCCATGTTCGTCGAACTGCTTCGCGCCGGGGGGTCGACCGTCACCGTCGTCGACCCAGCAGGCAGCGATCCCGACGGAGATGTAGTCGTCGGAGACATCACGAAACCCAGTGAGCAAGTCCTCGCGCACGTGGAGTCCTCGCGCATCATCGTGCTCGCGGTTCCCGAACAGGTCGCTCTAGCCGCACTACCGAGCCTTCGGACATCCGGCGCTCTCGTTGTGGACACGCTGTCGGTCAAATCGCGGATGGACGCAGCAATCGCCGACGCCGGCCGAGAAGGGGAGTTCCTCGGACTCAACCCCATGTTCCGTCCGTCGCTCGGGCCACGCGGTCGGGCCGTCATCGCAGTGCCGTACGTCGGCGGTCCGCAGTCCGACAGATTCCTCGACATCGTGCGCTCGTGGGGCGCGTCGGTCGCGGTGATGGACGCCGATCGTCACGACCGGTTGGCTGCGGCCACCCAGGTTCTGACACACGCGTCGGTGCTGGCTTTCGGCGTTGCCCTGGCTGAACTCGGAGTTTCCGCGGACGAACTCCTCGCGGTCGCCCCTCCCCCGCATCGGACCTTGCTCGCGCTCCTGGCGCGTGTAGCCGGCGGCGAGCCGGAGGTGTACTGGGACGTGCAAGCGGGCAATCCGTATGCAGGTGCGACACGAAAAGCACTGTTCGATGCCACCGCACAGGTGGACAGGGCGGCCGAAACCCTCGGCGACTTCACGACGCTGATGAAAACCGCCGACGCAGCGCTCGACAATCGCTCAGGCGAATTGAACGCGGAGTGCCAGAGCTTGTTCGATCGCATTGCCGAAGGGCACAGAGAGATCGCCGAAGGGCACAGAGAGATCGCCGAAGGGCACAGAGAGTAGGGCACGATGAGACCTGGAGTGAGCCCGCCCAGCCTCCCGGAGTACGACGCCTCCGATCCGGTCGAGAGTGCAATCGTCCGCCGCCTTGCGAGCAATTGGGCGCGCCGGGCAACCGTGAAGAAGGCGGAGCCGGAACTGGACGATCTCTTCGATTCGTCGTTGTCCGACTACCCCGAAGCACTTCTCCCGTTCGCGGAGCATCCGACCTACCTGGCATTGAGCCCCGAGCAGAAGCAACGCCTGCAAGCCTGGGCATGGATCGCGTTCAACAAGAACGTCATGGACATCGAGAAGTACGTCGTCAATCCCGGCTTCGACGTTCTCGCCGAAGACCGACTCGGCGTCGGTCTCGGAGATTGGGCTGCAGTGGCGGTCAATCAGGCGATGGTCGACGAGCAATATCACACGCTCATGCACTTCAATGCCAGTTCAGCGACCCGTCGAGGCAGGGGCTGGGGGCTGCCGGCCAAGGCATTGCCCGACGTCCTGACGGTCCGCACGCAGGCGCAAGCCCTCGACGCAGCCGAGGGGCCTCGCAAGATTGCCCTGACACAGTTGGCGTTCATGACCGTCGCCGAGGTGTCGATCACCGCATACCTCGACCTGATCTCGGACGATCCGGGCGTTCAGTCGATCAACCGCGCGACAATCCGGTTGCACGCTCGCGACGAGTACTGCCATGCCTCGATTGCCGGGGAACTGGCCGTGTCGGTCTGGGATTCCCTGGATCGTGGAGATCGCAGCTATCTGTTGGAAGGCTTCGAGGGCGCCATGCGCGCTTTCAGCGGGACCGACTTCGGCGCTTGGCGCGCAATCATGGAGATCGAAGCCGTAACCGGCGGACAGAAGATGCTCGACGACGTCGAATCTGCGACAGAAAATTCACTATTCCTACAGGATTACAGTGGGATTCAAGCCCTGTACGGAAAGATTGCACCTCGATCGGGGCTCACTTAGAATTTCACAACCTAGGTCATGCATTATTCGGAAGAAATCTTCGTGACGACAAAAGAGTTCGTGCACACCCTCAGCCCGCCCGAGCCTCACGATTATCTCCGCGTCGATTCGACCGATAATGCCGCTACGTGTAAATCTTCGACTCCGCCGAACATATTCTTGATTGACTCTGCTGTGTCATCGGACAATTAATGCCCACGACTATAATATCGTCGACGTAGCCACCGCGCCAACAATGCGTCAACGCAAATCGCAATGTACTCGCACTCGTCATGTTCACGACCTACGGCCGAAAGTGTCGAGTTCGCCATTTGTCGATAAAAGCACGGATTGCCAACCGCGACTGCCCTAGCGCCCGCTGGAAAAAACGGACATGGAGCGGATTAACCCGCGAACCAGGCAAGACCATCCTATTCGCAATCGAGAAGAACTACCTGCGCTAATACCAACCCTATCGCCTGGCAACGTGATCGAAGATGTTAGAAATCAGCCGGATCAAGCGCATGTGACTTTTGACACAAGGTGAATTTCAGGGTGATCGACGCCTGCAGAGTCGCTGGCAGACCCGTTTCCCACAGACGACTGAGCTCGACGACCGAAGTTCCGGCCAACCCCTCCGGTAACATCTGACCGGAGAACGCAGATATGAGACAGAAGGCATCTGTGCGCCCGTCGGGAGCGCGTGCCCGTTCCGACCATGCAGACAGCGGAGTGTTGATGCCCTTTTCCACGGACGCAGCAGTACTAGTGGAGGACGTACATAAGTCTTTCAAGAACGTGCACGCGCTGCGGGGGATCAACTTCGTCGCCCCACGCGGCACAGTGCTCGGAATCCTGGGCCCGAACGGCGCAGGCAAGACCACCACGGTGAAGGTGCTTTCCACGCTCATCCGCCCAACCAGTGGGCGCGCGACCGTTGCAGGCTACGACGTAGTGCGAAACGCACCCGAGGTTCGACGCTCCATCATGATGACGGGCCAATTTGCGGCTCTCGACGATTCGCTGACAGGGCGCGAGAACATCGAACTGTTCGGTCGCTTGATGGGACTCGACAGGATGTCGGCGAAGGTCCGGGCTGCCGACCTTCTCTCGCAGTTCGATCTCGTCGAGGCCGGATCGCGCGTCGTACGAAACTATTCGGGTGGTATGCGGCGACGAATCGACATCGCGTGCGGTCTCGTCGTTCGACCCGAGGTTGTCTTCCTCGACGAACCGACAACTGGTCTGGATCCGCGAAGTCGACAGAGCGTCTGGTCGTTGGTCCAATCACTGAAGGAACAGGGCATCACGGTGCTCCTGACAACTCAGTACCTCGAGGAAGCGGATCTACTCAGCGACAACATCATCGTCATCGACAAAGGCGCGGTCATCGCCGAGGGAACGGCCGATGAACTGAAGGCTCGAACCGGTGCAAGCTTCTGTGAGATCGTCCCTTCGGATCTTCAGCAATTGGCTCACGCGGTCCACGCACTCGGAAATCTCGTCCCGCGTGACTTCAGATTCGACCTGGCGCAGGAGAGTGGCCGAATCGCCATACCTGCCCCTGTTGGAGCCGGAACGCTCTCAGAAGCATTACGCCGTTTGGACCACGCGCGAATACCGCTAGCTGACATCGCACTTCGCCGCCCGTCACTCGACGATGTCTTCCTCTCACTCACAGGTGAGCAGCACGTAAGTGAGACACAGTGACAACGACAACCAAGTTCGGGGTCGATCAGGTCACGGTTCGAGGCGGATCCCTCAGTAAAATTGCGGTTCCCGAAGCCTTGAGCGTCGGCAAGCATCGCCGCCCTCACCCGTCCGCGATCAATCAGTGGTGGGTCCTGACGGCCCGAACCGTCAAATCGATGGTCAAGCGCTACGAATTGTTGATCGCCGTCATCGCGCCGCTGATTTTCACGATCGGCTTCTACCTCCCGCTGAAGTTCGTCATGCAGCTTCAGGGCATCAACTACGCCCAGTTTCTGATGCCCATCATCGTGCTGCAAGCCATGGCTTTCACGTCGATCTCTGCTGCCCAAATGGCTTCGACTGAAACAATCACAGGTTTCAGCAACCGAATGAAGACCATGCCTGTGTTCGGGCCGGTTCCTTTACTGTCCCGCCAATCCAGTGGGTTTGTGCGATCCACGGTTGCCCTTGCCGCGGCGTTGACCTTCGGGCACTTAATTGGATTCCGATTCTCGGCCGGATTGGCTCAGGCTGCTCTGTTCTGCGCGATTGCCCTTGCCTTCAGTACATGTCTATCCTTCGCTGGCGACGCAATCGGCTCGCTGTCGAAGAGCCCTCAAGCGACAAGCCAGGCGCTCACGTTGCCGCAACTTATCCTCGGGATGCTGTCATGCGGATTTGCGCCCGAAACTGGCTTTCCCGAATGGATCCGCCCATTCGTTCGAAATCAACCAGTATCCCAGTTCTCATTCGCCATGCGTGATCTCGCGCAAGGCGGTGTAAGTTGGAACGTGTTGTTCCCAGTGGTGGCGTGGACAATCGGGTTGATTGCGGTATTTGCACCGCTCGCCTTCTGGGCAAGTTTGAGGCGATCATGAGCGAGCCGACTGATCGTTTCATGGCAGTTGTCCGCCCTGCTGAGGGGTTCAACTTCCCATACCCAGACAAAGCGTTGCCGGAGAATTCACTCAATGCGCTTGTCGTGCACAGTTGGATTCAGGCCAAACGACTGCTGATCACGTGGATGCGTGACCCTTCGACAACCATTCAGGCCCTCGTGTATCCGGCGTTCATGCTCTTGATGTTCCGGGTGGTGTTGGGCAATTCGATTTCCGCAGCAACCGGGCAATCAAGCATATTCGGAACCGTGCCGCTGATCATTCTCGTCGGCGCGATGTTCGGATCGATCGCAAGCGCTGTGGGACTTAAAGGCGAACAGGCATCCGGACTGCTCAGCCGGTTCTGGACGCTACCCGCACACCGCGCCTCAGGTCTTGTCGGACGCATGATTGCTGAAGCTGTCCGCGTCCTCGTCACATCAATCGTCATCCTCGCCGTCGGATACGCCCTTGGCTTCAGATTTAACCAAGGCCCTCTCGCGGCTGTGGCACTCCTGGCTCTACCCATTGTGTTTGGTGTTGGTTTCGCAATGATGGTGACTGCACTCGCAACAGTGTCCGCGAATCTGCCACTTGTCGAGATTGTTTCAATTTCATGCACTCTGTTGATGTTTTTCAATTCGGGATTCGTACCCGTCATCGCCTATCCGAAGTGGCTACAGCCCATTGTCGCTGAACAACCCATGTCTGTGGCGATCGACGCGATGAAGGGTTTGTCGTTAGGAGGACCGGTGGCCGAGCCTATGATCAAGACACTGATCTGGTCACTGGGGATGGTGGCAGTGTTCATTCTCCCGGCGATTAGGGGATTCCGACGAGCAGCAGAAACCGCGTGAGGACCTGGAATTCAGCGGCGACCAGGTTTGGCGGAACTGCCGATCGTAACGATGGCGTTCGAATAACCGACTTAGCAGTCTGAGAACCACGTCAAACGCTGGCCGCAATTGCGCCGAATGCGACCATGCAACGAGAGGGAAGTAACTTGACGCGAATGAATCAATCCGTGTGGCGGCGTGTAACTGAAGTTGCCGCCCTCACCATGGCCTGTGCGCTGATTCCAGTCGGAATTGCGAGTGCAGGGACTCCTGCTCACCAGCAGGATGGCGACTCGTCTGAGTCAAGCGCGGACGGTTCGTACATCGAATCGGTCGAAAAAATCAACGAACGCCAGCAGATCGTCAACGTATACGCAGCGTCCATGGATCGCACGGTTCCGATTCAGGTCATCACGCCTGCGGACAACTCCGTGCCACGCCCTATCTTGTATCTCCTCAACGGCGCGGGCGGCGGCGAAGACTCGGCAACGTGGGAGTACCAGACTGACGTCGTCGACTTCTTCCAGGACAAGAATGTCAATGTTGCAACGCCTGTTGGCGGCCGGTTGTCGTACTACACCGATTGGGAGAAAGAAGACCCCAAACTCGGCAAGAACATGTGGAGTACCTTCCTTGGCAAGGAACTCCCACCGCTGCTCAACAAACAACTCGGCAGCAACGGGGACCAATCTTTGGCAGCGATCTCGATGTCAGGTACCTCAGTTCTCAATTTGGCCATCGAGTACCCAGGTTTCTACAAGTCGGTTGCGGCGTACAGCGGCTGTGCGCAAACCAGCGATCCCCTCGGACAGCAGTTCGTCAGGACTACCACTGAGTGGATCGGCGGGGTTGATGACATCCAGAACATGTGGGGTCCGTTCGACAGCGACGGCTGGCGAGAACATGACCCACTGGTTAATGCAGAGAAGCTTCGGGGGACTCAGATTTACATGAGCACCGGGAGCGGGCTGCCAGGCTTCCCCAACGACACACCAGCGAATCCACGTATTCAGGACGGCCGCGCTGCAATGTTCGATCAGATCGTCGTCGGAAGTCCGATCGAGCTGGCAACGAATCTCTGCACCTCGAACATGGCAAAGCGACTCTTCGACTTGAAGATCCCCGCAGTGGTCGACTTCCGCCCAGTCGGTACGCACTCGTGGGGCTATTGGCAGGATGATCTGCACAAGTCCTGGCCGTTCATCGCGCAGTCGCTGGGCATTTAATAACGAGCGGTGGTCGCGTATCAAAACGCGGCCACCGCGCCGGCGGATCCATTCGTTAACGCGTAATCGTGTACCGAGAAGACATCGAGAAAACAGATGAAACAACTGCGCCGCGTCCTAGTTCCCTCACTCGTCGCGGCCGTACTGCTGGTTTGCCTACCATCGCATGTGATCGCCGAACCAGAGCCGTCGCCCGGGTTCGCCGAGATGGGAGCGTCGCCCGCTGGTGCGAACGACTGGAGTTGCAAGCCGACGCCAGAACATCCCCGCCCGGTGGTCCTTGTCCATGGAACTGGCATGAGCATGACCGACACCTGGAATGTCTTGTCCCCTCAGCTCGCGGACCTTGGCTACTGTGTTTTTGCTCTGAATTACGGTGGTGCTCAAGAGATTCTCAATCCGAACGTCGTGCACTGGGGGATCCGAGATATTTCCAATTCAAGTCGTGAATTGGCGTCGTTTGTTGCATCCGTGCAATCACATACCGGCGCCAGTCAAGTTGACCTCGTCGGTCATTCACAAGGCGGAGTGGTGGCCCGTCAATATTTGAAGTTTGATGGTGGGGCAGATGCGTCAGACCCATCTGCAAACGTTGTTCACACCGTTGTCACTCTCGGCGCGACAAATCACGGGACCACGTTCGGAGGACTTCAGGCGAATGCGCGATCCTTGTCTGCGATGGGCCTTCCAGGCGATCTGTTGGTCCAAGCCATCTGGGGGCCGGCCGGAGTTCAGCAATTGTATGGCGCGCCATTCTTGACAAGCCTCAACTCCGGTTCTGAGACTCAGCCGGGTGTCAGATACACTGTCATCGCATCCGCTAGTGATGAGATTTCGACCCCCCCGGAAGCCACCTTTCTGACGCAAGGACCCGGATCGTTAGTCGATAATGTTTGGGTTCAAGACACTTGCCCTGGTAACACAACCAGCCACGGAGACCTCGTTCGAGACAACCACACGCTCGATCTGGTCAAGTTTGCGCTCGATCGACAGTTTGTAATGAACCAATGTAATTAGTGACGATCGGCGTTAGGCCCCTTTTACATGATCGTCAGAAAAGCACAGACCAGCAACCGAGGTGCAGTCAAATTCTGCAAGGTCCGCAACCGAAATCACCTTCGGGACTTCGCTCACAAGAAACCAATAATTCGGCCAGCAAGTCGGACTATCCCACTGACCCTAGCGACCTATCACGTCACAGTACTTGGTTGACTCATCTGCCTGAGGAAATGGCAAAGCTCGCGCACTCCTAGACTGCAAGAGATTCCTCACGAACATATGCGCCCTAACTGGATCGTACGCCAAATGAAAAGGCCACAGGACAATATGGCATCAATATAATAATTCCCAGAAGGGCGGTCAACAGCGGAGTCTTGATACCATGTCGAGCATAAGTCCTACGCGAAGCACCAATATAGCAATCATACCCTAAAGGCGATGGCCATCCTCGGCGACCCGCTATTTCCGCCCATATTACCAATAGTTGCACTTTAGCCAAATTCTTATAAATGAACACATAGTAAAATCAATATCTTCGTGAATTTGATCGGACACACTGACAACGTCCCTCGCTGATTCCCAAGCCTTCTCTACGAATTGCCTTATTGTTTCCCTACAAAGTTGGAAGGGGCCGGATGTCCCTGATCTTTCCAGGCTCCACCTGTCGATCAAGCGACCGAGTTCGATAGTTTGACATTGGCGTTTCGTAGAAATAAGAAAGTCCCGTGCACCCGCAATATCATCGCGTTACGTAAAGAAATCTATTACACACTTGGCTCAACCGTCAGAAACTGCGGCATCGACATCAATCCGAACAATTAACGAAGAATTTTTTTCAAAACCGGCATTACATGCTTGCGTCACCCCGGAAAAGATCCGAAATCAATTTCACCTTGTCGATCTTTTCAGAATAATCTTTCAAGATCGACGCTGGAGAGTAATTTGAGTTTTTTCTACAACAACAACAACAACAACAACAACAACCTCCGTTATGAATTCGATTTGTTTCAGTAGAGCGTCGATGCACCACTTGAGATACTTTTCTTCATTGTAAACGGGTATAACCACTGAGAATTACACCGGCACTCCGGCAGACTACCCGATCGAGACAAGTTGCACCGGGATGTCGGCCCTTGGCTGAACTTCACATTGGCAAGAGACCCGATCGCCCGTTTCACCTTCGCTGGATCGGCGATGTCCCGCTAATCATTTAGCCGGGCAAACCACTTGATCGTCGAGGTGATTTGAAGCGTGTGATTTCGACGTCACTTATTTGGGCCCAAAAGAGTGTGGATCCTCGATCGTGACGTGTGATCATACGCCACTAGTGCATGGGAGGATCAGGTCAAATCGGGCTTCGCCCCGCTGCACGCCTAATCCTCTGCCGCAAATAACCCCGAGGGCCAAAACACAAACGACAGTCAGCCTTAGCATGAGGAATGTTAGTGCAGGATTTCTCGTCCAACGATCTCATCGAAGACCCCTAGGACGTCCGCCGTCGAACCCAGTCCAAATGCCTTCCCGAATGAATTCACAAGATCTACACCAATAGTAGGGGAAGTCGACGTGGTCAGGTTAACCCCACGTCGACTTCGATCGATCAGGTGAGCCGCCGTCGGGCTTCCAAGTTCTGGGCGATCACATCTGCCTTAATGCCGTGTTGACAATCGGGCCGATCAAGGCCAGGCCTTCAGGCGACATCATATCGACGTGTGCAATATCGACTGGCGTCTCACTAACGGCGCCTCGGACAAACTGACGCCAAATCTCTGCGCGGATCACTGCAGAGCCTTCATCGCTTGAGCTGACGAACACAATTTCACCATCGAAGATCGGCGGGGTGTACTCGTTCATCAACCGATGCATCCGGGCGATACTGACGAACAGACGCTGAATTCGTTCAGCCGTCAGGCCGACTGTCTCACCTTCCACCAGGGACATCAATTCCCTAGCGCGCTCTAGTGAGAATTCCTCCAGCTTCTCGTCTTCGTGGAGGGCGATACCGATATTCCCGATCTCAGAACGCAAACCGTCCGCGAATTCTGCTTCGTCCACTTTCGCGACCGAACCGTCGAGGAGTATCAGCGAGCTGACCTTTCCACCCAGTTCCTCGAGCCGCGCAGCAACCCCCTGCGCGAGAACACAACCAAGCGACCACCCGAGAATTCGGTACGCCCCTTCTGTCTGCACTTTCATGATCTCGTCGGCATAGCGATGCACGTAATCGGACAACGTCTCTGCGTCAAACCCCTCCTCAGTCAAGGCCGGAGTCTGCAATCCATATATCGGTACATTTCTGTCCACGTGAGCAGACAGCGGCGCATAAGGCCACGCTAGCCCCATCAAAGGGTGGATGCAGAACAGTGGGCGCTCAGTTCCTGTCACACGAATTGGCATCATCACCTGAATCGCATTGTCGCGATCAGTTTCAAAGCCGACACGCATTCCAACTCCGAGGCTGTCTGCTAGTGCGCTAACTCCCGAGTTGGTGAACAGAACTCGCACAGGAACGTCCGTCGACATCGCGCTACCGAGCCTGGATACCGCGCGCATCGCGATCAGTGAGTTACCGCCAAGCTCGAAGAAGTCGTCGTCCAGCCCGACTCCCTCGACCCCGAGGAGTTCGCCAAATACCTCGGCCACGAGACGCTCCGTGTGCGTGACGGGTGCACGGAACGCCCTTGTCTCGAACACAGGTGACGGCAACAACCTACGATCCAGCTTGCCGCTGGTGTTCATCGGCAAAGCGTCCAAAACCACAATTGCAGACGACACCATGTACGACGGCAGCGACTTCGACAGGTAACTCGTTACATCCGAGGTGTCGACTACGCTCCCGTCAGTCGGCACGATGTACGACACCAACGCGGTTGTGCCGGAGGTCAATTCTGTGCCGATTGTCACACTCTGCTCGATGCCAGGGTAGGCCAGCAATGCCGAATCGATTTCGCCGAGTTCAATTCGGAATCCACGGACCTTAACCTGAAAATCGCTTCGGCCGACGTACGCGAGCTGAAGGTCTGTCGTCATCGTATCTCCAGCGGTCCAACGCACTAGATCGCCGGTGCGATACATTCGCGCACCCCCGTTCGAATACGGGTTTGCCACAAACCGATCAGCAGTCAACCCGCGCCGTTCGTAGTACCCACGGGCTAGAACGTCACCCGACAAATACAACTCACCGCGAGTTCCAACGGGAACTGGATTCAGCTGCTCGTCCAGCACTAGCGCTGTGACGCCTGAGATCGGCGAGCCGATTGTCACTGGGCTTTCCGCAATCAATGAGGCATACGTCGAGATGATCGTCGTCTCTGTTGGTCCATACGCATTGAAGTACGACCTTCCCGGCGCCCACCTGGCCAAGAGATCCGGAGACGTAACGTCGCCGCCGACCGAAACCACCTCTAGATCAGGCAAGGTATCGGGATCCATCGTTCCAAGCACCGCGGGAGTGATGATCGCGTGGCTGACACTTTCAGAACGGATCAGATCTGCCAACTCATGACCACCCAACACAGATGGAGGAACGACGACCAGCGTCGCACCCACGTTGAACGCCAACATCCATTCGAGAACCGATGGATCGAAGCTCGGCGCGCAATTATGGAGAATACGAGACTCACTAGAAACGGAGTACAACTCGCTCGCGATATTCAGCAATCCGAGAAGCCCCGAATGAGTTACCGTCACGCCCTTGGGTTTGCCCGTAGAACCCGACGTGTAGATCAGGTAGGCCGGATGTTCGGGGCGCAGAACTGAGACTCGATCAGTTTCGCGGATAGCCGACGCTTCCTCAGCCGAGCACATCTCCATTGTCAGTGCATCATCGATCATCAGCCACTGAGCAATTTTCGGCAATGTTTCCGAGACAGCGGAGGTTGTCAGCCCAAAGGACGCGCCCGAATCCGAGAGCATGTGCTCAATTCGATCTGACGGATGTTTGGGATCGATCGGTAGGTATGCCGCCCCCGACTTTGCAACCGCCCATACCGCGAGCACCATCTCATACGACCTAGAAAAAACCAGCGGCACTATGGATTCGGGGCCAATTCCGCGTCCGATGAGAACCCTGGCAAGCCTGGATGACATCTCATCGAGTTCCCCGTAAGTCACTGATCGACTACCAGCTCGGACTGCAATCGCAGTCGGATCGACCTCGCAGGCGGCAGTAAGTATATCGACCAGCCGACTTTGAGGCATTTCGGTCGTGCCATCGGCGTTCGTCAACATCCTGCGTTCGTCGACATCCAGGATATCTATGTCACCCAAGACAATCGACTGATCAGCAACGACCGCACCGATGATCCGCTCGAATCGTTCAGCAAATGAGGCAACCGTCGACTCGTCGAACAGATCCGTCGCATACGTCAACGACACCGCCATCCCCGCCGCAGCACCCGCATCGTCGAACGA